>CANJYC010000016.1 GCA_947478985.1 Acidobacteriota bacterium
GTTGTTGCGGTCGATATTGAAGGCCTTCGAGGACGCGAGCGGCGCATTGGCAACGCCGTCAGGGTACTGGTAGAGGTCGTAGCGCAGGCCGTAGAGGAGCTTGACGGACCGTGCGATCTGCCAGTCATCCTGCACGAACGTGCTGAACAGGTCGGTTGACAGGTTGAACGACCGCTCGCCGGTCAGCTGCGACATCGCGCTGTAGCTGAACGGATTTTCGCCGCTGCGCGCCGCCTGGTACGCCACGAGCGTGGGGAACGTGTAGAGCCACTGCGGTGCGTTCGTGCGCTCGTCGTAGATGTGCTGCCAGTCGAAGCCGAACTTGTAGCTGTGGCTGGACCGGATGTAGGTGAAATTGTCGATCACCTGCGAGATGTTCTGCTTGAAGTCGAAGCCGGCGCTGTTCTGGCCGGCATCGCTGACGGGACCGCCGAATGCGGCAATGCCCGTGACCAGAATGGCCGGACCCTTGCCCGAATCGCCGTTGGCCACCGACGACTGATGGCGATGCGCGTACTGGGCACGCAGTTCGTTGAGCTTGTTGTTGCCGATCGTCGAGACGAGTTGGACCGCGGTGGAATCCATCGCGTCAAGGAAGTCCGTCGCGCGCTCGAGCGAGACGGTGCCGCCGCCGACGTTGTACGGCGCGTCGTTGCGGAAGCCGATGTAGCGGGCGGTGGCGCGGTTGGCGTTATTGAGCTGGTAGTCGGTCTTCCCGATCAGGAATTTCCCCGTCTGCACATTGGGCACCGCAGCCGGCTGCGCCTTAATCCCCACCGCCGCGGCAGTGGCCGGCGAGATCGTCAGAAGCCTGGTCGACGACAGGTCGCGGCGCGTCCGCTCCCACCCGCTATAGAAGAACAGGCGGTTCTTCAGGATCGGTCCGCCGAGTGACCCGGTGCCGGTATCGACTTTCGTGTCCGGGCGAACCGCGTTCGCAGCCACGGGCGGGCACTTCTCAGCCGGCGTCGCGCTGCCGCAGCCGAAGAAGAATGGGAATGCACTGAACGACTTGCGGCGGAACAGGTAGCTGCCCTGTCCGCGGAAGGTGTTGGTGCCGGACGGGGTGACGGCGTTGTAGACCATGCCCATGGTCTGGCCGAACTCGGGAGCGAAGCCGGTCGTCACCACCTTGACTTCCTGCACCATCACCTCGGAGATCGGCAGCAGGCGAAGGCCGGCGCGGTCCTTCTCGGTGTTGGTGTTGCCGTCAATCTGATAGTTAATCCGCATCGACGCGCCATTGGCCGCCAGACGCGGCACGCCGAACTCCACGTTCTCCGTGCCGGTCACGCCGGGCTGGACGAGCGCGAAGTTGTAAGGATTGCGCGCGACAAGCGGGAGGCTCTTGACCTCGAGCTCGCTCATCGTGTGGCCGACGTCGATGCGCGCCAGGTCGAGCGCCGGCCGGTCTGCCGCGCTGACGGTGATGGCCTCGCTCACCGCCCCAATGGTCAGCTGCACGTTGATGACCGCGGTCTGCCCGACCGACAACTGGATGGCAGTCTGTTCGAATCTCTTGAAGCCCTGCAGCTCCGCCACCACTGTGTAGGTGCCGAGCGGCAGGAGTGGTGCGCGGTAGATGCCGCGTTCGTTGGTGACAAGCGAGCGCGTGGCGCCGGTGTCAGCACTGGTGACCGTGACCGTCACGCCTGGGAGGACGGCGCCCGACGAGTCGAGGACCGTGCCTTCGATGGATCCGTTCGCGGCCTGGGACTGCGCCAGGGCCGGCGTGACGAGCATCAGCGAGAGCACAACCGCGAAGAAAATGCGGAACATCTGCCTAACCTCCTGTTTTCGAACACCAACGGGAAACGATCTGCGCAACAGCAATCCTAACGGGTAACGCCGAAGAACGCGTCATGTGGCTCGGGACGTCAGACGATCCAGACCTTCATCGTGTGAGTCCGTCCATGAGATGCGGCACGACCACAGGGTGCCGGACGACCAGCCCCTCGGCGTAGGCCACGCCAATCTGCGCACCGAACTGGAGGTCGCGGCTCTCGATCAGCTGCCGGAAGCGCGTCGGGGTCACCCGCGTCTCGGCGGCTTCGGACGACAATTGCCCGAACTGTGTGGCGTGGCACGCGATCGCGCGCTGCTTCACAGCGTAGTAGTCGCTGACGTCGACGACGAATGAGGGCGGCGCCGCCTCGTTCAGGAAGTAGTAGCAGAGCCGCGTCGGCCGCCACGGGTCACCGTCGGCGTCGTACCGCCGCAGCCCCGCGCTGAACACCGCCTCCGTAATCAACTGGCTCGCGCTCACGTGATCGGGGTGCCGGTCCGACCAGTAGGGCGCTGCCACGACCAGCGGTCGCGTCTGACGAATGAGCGACGCCACCGCCCGTACCTGGACAGGGTCGCCGCCGATGCCGCGATCAGGCAGGCGAAGGTTCACGCGCCAGGCCGCGCCGAGCACGACGCGCGCGGCCTCCGCTTCGGCGAGTCGCTCCTCGACCGTGCCGATGGTGCCCATTTCGCCGGCGGTCAGATCGCACAGACCAACCAGGTGCCCCAGCGCCGCGTGCTTGGCCGTGATGCCGCCGAGACCGATCTCGATGTCGTCCGGATGGGGACCGATGGCGAGCACGTCAACGCGCGTAAGGTCCGTCACCGCGCCCACCCGAACAGCTCGTCGCCCTTCTCGGTTCCACCCTGAATGGCGCGAAGCAGGATGCGCGCCGCGACAAACGCCCCCGTCGCCGAGTCGGGCGCACCGCCCAGCGCGAAGAGATGACGGGGGAAATTGCGGTGCGCACCCACATACATGAGTCGATCCGCCGTTTCGCCGTAGGACGCGTGCCAGCCGTACGCCGGTCGAAGCCCGGCGATCGCGGGGTACATCGTCAGCAGCCCGTACATCAGGTCGCCCGTGCGCTGGATGACGACGGCGTCCCTGCTGCGGACCGGCTGCTCCGGCTGGTCACCGCCGCCGAGGAGGAGGCGGTCGTCCGGCGTCCATCGCAATCGGCGCGGCGGGGTCCGGCTGTCGCACATCGCCAGCGACGGATCGCCGAGCTGCCGACGCATGACGGCCGGCAGCGGGTCGGTGAGCGCAAGGTAGGTTTCGCGGCGCGCGAAATGACGCTGCAGCGACGCGAACTCGGGGGTCGCGGCGCCGGTGGCCACGACGACCGTACCAGCCTGTATCGTCCCGCCGTCGAGCACGATTTCAACAGCTTTCTGCCCGCCCCTTACTTTCTTCACCGCGGAGCGTTCGAAGATCCGCGCCCGCTGTGTGATCGCCTTCGACGCCAGCCCGACACAGGCCCGATACGGATCGATGCTGAAACCGTCGCGCGTGCGGATGCCGCCGGCCGCGTCAAGCTTGGCACCCGTCCGGATCTGCTTCTGGGCAAGCCACGCGACGTCGAGCCCCGCGGCAAGCCTGGCGTCGTGATCACGGCGCAGTGCTTTCTCGTGCTCGCGCTCGGCAGCCACCAGCACGTCCAGCGGTTCGAGCGCGCAGGCAATCCCGAGCCGGCGAATGAGCGCCGCCCCGTCACGCGCACCGGCCCGCCATGTAGTGAAGGCCAGGCGCGCTGAGCGCAACCCATGCGCGGCGACAAGATCGCGGAATGACGGCACCGGATCCGGCAGCAGCAGTCCAGCGCTGCGCCCGGTGCTGTCGTGTCCGATCCGGTCATTTTCGAGGAGCACCGGCTTGAGACCGGCCGCGGCGCATGCATACGCCGTGGCGCAGCCGGTCAGGCCACCGCCGATGATGACGACGTCTGCCGTCATCTCGCCGCGAAACCGGGGATAGTCAGGTCGGCGGGAGCGCGGGAACTCGTGAATCCAGGGTGACACCCCGTAACGCGTCTTCGGCACCGCCCAGATTGTGGGCTTACTCGGCCTCTTTTTGCAGCAGTTTCTTCTTTCTCGCGATGCCCCACCGGTACCCGGCCAGGCCGCCGTCCCGTGCCACGACGCGGTGACACGGGATGACCAGACACACTTTGTTGGTCGCGCAGGCGCGCGCGACCGCGCGAACCGCCGAGGGCGAGCCGATGGCCGCGGCGACTTCGCTGTATGAACGTGTCTCGCCGTAGGGGATCGACTGCAGGTGGCGCCACACCTTCCACTGAAACGCGGTGCCCTGCACATCGAGCGGGAGATCGAGGTGCGGCCGTCGGCCATCGAGGTGCGCGGCAACCGCACGCACCCACGACCCGAACGCCGTCTCGTCGCGCGTCAGCTCCGCCTGCGAATACTCCGCACGCAGGTCCGCTTCCAGCACCGCATCGCGATCGCCCAGCATCACGGCGCAGATCCCCTTCGGCGTCCCGGCAATCAGCAGGCGTCCGAGTGCAGAGTCGAGGATGGTGTAGGTCACCGTCGAGCCTTCTCCCCCGCTGCGATAGATGGCAGGGGTCATGCCGCGACCAGTGGGGCTGCGCTCATAGACCCGGCTCGTGGAGCCATATCCCGCATCGTAGACCGCGGACGACAGGTCCGTGCCGCTGCGCAGCGCACCCCTGAAGTATCGGGCGCGCAGCGCATCTTGATACGCCCGCGGCGAGATGCCCACGATGCGCGTGAACGTGCGCTGAAAGTGAGAGGGGCTCGTGCCAACCTTCGCGGCGAGAGCGGCAAGGGTAACGGTCTCGCCTGCATGCTTTGCGATGTAGGCGCAGGCGCGGCGTGTATCCGGAAGACCCGCTGGCACGGCCTTCCCCTGACGTGGACGGCAGCGCCGGCACTCGCGATAGCCTGCGATCTCGGCGATGTCCGGGCTCGAGAAGAAGGACACCGAATCGCGCCGTGGCCGTCGGCTTGGGCAGCCAGGTCGGCAATAGATGCCCGTCGTGCGGACGGCATAGACGAACGGCTCCGGTGTGCTGGTGCTCCGGGACAGGACTGCCGCCCACATCTGATTCGTCGTCATGGACGCAGTCTTGGGCATGGAGGTGCGGGCGGTCTATCCGTTCCTTGCGGCTACACTGGACCCCGTATTATGCGCATGCGCCCCGCCTTGCGCGTTCTCCTCCTGCTGACACTTGTCCTCGTCGCCGGCGGTGCGGCGGCAGGCCTCTGGGCACGGGCTGAGCTGCGCGCGAGCCTTCCGCAACTCGACGGCGCGCACGCCGTCAATGGCCTCGGCGGACCGGTGACGGTCGTACGCGATGCCCTCGGCATCCCGACCATCCGCGGCGCCTCCCGTGACGACGTGGCGCGAGCCACCGGGTTCGTCCACGCACAGGATCGCTTCTTCCAGATGGACCTCGCACGCCGCCGCGCCGCGGGCGAACTCGCGGCGCTCGTCGGCGCCCGCGCGCTGACGGCCGACCGCGAGATCCGGGTGCACCGCTTCCGGGCCGAAGCGCACCATGCGGTGGACCTGATGCAGCCGGATGACCGCCGGCTCCTCGAGGCCTACACCGCGGGGGTCAACGCCGGATTGGCCTCGCTTGGTGCCGCGCCATTCGAGTACCTACTGCTGCGTCAGGCGCCTGCGGCCTGGCGGCCTGAGGACACGCTCCTGGTCGTGCTCTCGATGTTCGTCACGCTGCAGGATGCCGACGGCGCGTATGAGTCGACGCTCGGCACGATGAGCGAGGTGCTGCCCAGGGCCATGTTCGACTTCCTCGCGCCGCGCGGCACGGCACTGGACACACCGGTTGTCGGCGCGGCGTTCGCGCTGCCGGCGATTCCCGGGCCTGACGTCTACGACCTGCGCACCCGTCGGAGAGGCAAACCGAACCCGACGCTCCCGGGCAACACGGCTCAGATTCCGACCCGTCTGTCGCAGGTGCTCGGGACCGGGCACGACATCGATGGCTGGCGCATCGGCCCTGACACCGCGATCGGCAGCAACAACTTCGCGGTGGCGGGCGCGCGGACCGCGAACGGCGGCGCGCTCGTGGCCAACGACATGCACCTCACCATCCGTGTGCCGAACACCTGGTACCGGGCCGCGCTCGAGTGGCCAGGCCATCACCTGATCGGGATCACCCTGCCGGGTGTCCCGGCGCTGGTTGTCGGCAGCAACACGCATATCGCCTGGGGCTTCACCAACACCTACGCCGATTGGAGCGACATCGTTCTGCTTGAGACCGACGCGGCGCATCCAAATCAGTACCGGACACCCGACGGCTGGCGCAGCTTCGAGCGCCATGAGGAAGTGATCGCGGTAGCCGGGCAGGACGCGCAGCGCGACATCGTCCGGTGGACGATCTGGGGTCCCGTGCTGGGCGCCGACTACAAGGGGCGGATGCGTGCGTATCGATGGGTCGCCCATTCCGCCGAGCGGCTCGCCACTTCGGTCGCGCCGCTCGAAGATGCGCGGACGGTTGAGGAGGCCTTCGACATGGCCAATGGTCTGGGCACCCCGGGGCAGAACTTCATGGTCGCCGACGAGGGTGGGCACATCGGCTGGAGCATCTACGGCTCGATTCCGCGTCGCGTGGGTCTCGATGGACGACTCCCCTCCTCGTGGGCGGATGGCACGCACCGGTGGGATGGCTGGCTCGCGGACCGCGAGTATCCGCGCATCGCCGATCCGCCTGGCGGGCGCCTCTGGACCGCGAATGCGCGTGTCGTGGACGGGGACTCGCTCACCAAACTGGGAGACGGCAGCTACGAGATCGGCTCGCGCGCGCGCCGCATCCGCGATCGCCTCATGGCGCGCGAGCAATTCACAGCGCGCGACCTGCTGTCGATCCAGCTCGATACCAACACGGCGTTCATGGGTCGGTGGCGCACGGTCCTGCTGAACGCGCTCGGCCCAGCCGCCGCGCGCAATGGCCATCAGGGGCGCACCGAACTGTGGGAGATCGTCAAGGACGGCTGGACGGATGACGCGACCCCCGAGTCCGCGTCCTACAGGCTGACACGGGCGTTTCGCGATCTCGTGTCCGCGCGCCTGATGGCGTTCGTGCTGGCCGACTGCTACGACGCGGACCCCTCGTTCGACTACACGACAGAACGACGCCGCGACGCAGCCTTCCTCGCGCTCGTCACCGAGCAGCCGCTCCACCTGCTCGACCCGCAGTACGCCTCCTGGGAAGAACTGCTGCTCTCCGCCGTCGACGCAACAATCGAAAACGTGACGCGCGACGCGCCGGGCGAACTGCGCGACCGCGTCTGGGCCGAGGCCAACGTGCTGGCCTACCGTCATCCACTTTCGTCCGCGTTGCCCTTCATCGGCCGCTGGCTCGACATGCCCCAGCACGACCTGCCCGGCGACCTCTACACGCCGCGCGTCCAGTGGGGTGCGATTGGCGCGTCGGAGCGAATGGTCGTCTCGCCCGGCCGCGAGGCCGAAGGGATCATGGAGATGCCTACCGGGCAGAGCGGCCATCCACTGTCACCCTATTACGCCAACTCGCACGACGCGTGGGTCAATGGAGCGCCGACGCCGTTCCTGCCGGGTCCGACCGCACACACGCTGACGTTGACGCCGTAGGCGAGGCGAAACCGGTCTGAACATTCGTCGGCATCTGACTGAAGTCAGCTGCCATCACGGCCGATAACCTCAATAGCCCGGCCTGATCAGATTCAGTGCCGGCCAGCGAGTATCGGCGCATGAGCACCAAGATTATTCCCACCGGTCGAGAGACGACATTCCACGAACACGAAATCATCGTCAGCAAGACCGACCTGCAAGGTCGGATTACCTACGCCAACGACGTGTTCCTCAGGGTGTCCGGGTACACCGAGGCCGAGCTGCTCGGCACCGCCCACAGCCTGGTTCGCCATCCGAAGATGCCCCGTTCGGTGTTCAAGTTGCTGTGGGACACCATTCAGGCCCGCGAGGAGGTCTTCGCCTACGTCATCAACCTGGCGAAGAACGGCGACCACTACTGGGTGCTGGCTCACGTGACACCCAGTTACGACCTCAAGGGCACGCACATCGGCTATCACTCGAATCGTCGCGTGCCGCACGCCGACGCGCTGGCGAAGGTGACGCCGCTCTACGCCACGCTGCTCGCAGTCGAGCAGGCCCAGCCCGACAAGCGGGCCGCGGTGACGGCGGGCACGGCGGCGCTGGTCGCCACGCTCGCGGACCTGCACCTGTCCTACAGTCAGTTCGTTTTTGGTTTGTCCAAACACACCTGTCTCGAGGGAGCCGTCGCATGAGCACGCCCGCACCGGCCGTCGTGACCGGGCCCGGTCCTGCGCCCGCGCCGCACAACCCGATTAGCGCCCTGGCGGATATCTGCGAGCGCGCCGCCGCGGGAGATCTCGAGGCCCGCGTGGTGGGCATCGGCGCCGACCCGGAAGTGGCCCGACTGAGCCGGGCGATTAACGCCATGCTCGACACGGCGGACTCGTTCGTGCGGGAAGCCTCCGCGGCCATGGAGAACTGCAGTCACGACCTCTTCCACCGGCCGATCCTGCTGCGTGGATTGAAGGGCGCCTATCGCCAGAGCGCGGCCATCATCAACGGCGCCGGCGTGAAGATGCGCGACAACCGCGACGAGATCGCGTTTGTGGGACGCCTGGCGGCCGAGAACCTGACAAGCGTCAACGCCGTGGCCGGGTCGTGCGCGCAGCTGAGCCAGACGAGCAGCGAGATCTCACGCGAAGCCACCGACTCTGTGCGTGTGACCGGGCAGGCGGTCAACGAGGCCACGCAAGCCAGCCAGGCGGTGACGGCGATGAACGAGGCCGTCGCGACCATCGACGGCATGGTGACGCTCATCACCCGGGTGGCGGAGCAGACCAACCTGCTGGCCCTCAATGCCACGATCGAGGCGGCACGCGCCGGCGAGAGCGGCAAGGGCTTCGCGGTGGTGGCCTCTGAGGTCAAGGAACTCTCGCGGCACACGGCGAAAGCCACCGGCGACATCAGCCAGCAAGTCGAGAAGATCCAGAAGACCGCTCAGGAGGTCGTCAGGCTGATTGGCGGCATCAACCGATCGATTCTCTCCATCAACACGAGCGCCGAGACCATCGCCAGGTCCGTGGACCAGCAGGTCATGGCGACGGCCGAGATCAGCCGCAGCATCGGCGAGGTGTCGAACAACACCAGCCAGGTGTCCGAACGCATCCGCGGGGCGCGAGGATAAGAGCACACCAGGCAGGCGACCAGGCCCTTCGGGGCTCCAGCCATCCCGCTCCATCCTCGCGATGTCGCTTGCTACCCGGGCGCGCCGGGTGTAGCGTCCTACTGTCTTTTTTACATTCGTCGTCCTCATCCCTGCCACCGCTGGCAGGCGACCCAGGCTTCTACTCGTCTCGTGCTCGGCAAGAGTGTCGAATCGTTCGGAGCGTTGAGCGTTGGCTGGCGGAGCGCATTGCATCACACGCAGTGCGAACAATAGGGAGAAGCGACATGCATCCAGATCAGACGTGGCGGACGTGGTGTGCGCGCGCGGCGGCGACGATAGCGGTACTACTAGTCGCGACGTTCGCGAGCGCGCAATCGGGATCGATCGCGGGCGTCGTGAAAGACAGCTCGGGCGCGGTGCTACCCGGCGTGACCGTGGAAGCGAGCAGCCCCGCACTCATTGAGAAAGTCCGCGCCGTCGTCACCGACGGTTCCGGCCAGTACAAGATCATCGACCTCCCGGTTGGTGTCTATCGCGTCACGTTCTCCCTGCCCGGCTTCGCCAACCTGCAGCGTGAAGGCATTGAACTCACCACCGGATTCACGGCGCCGGCCAACGCCGAGATGCGGCCCGGCGGGCTCGAGGAAACAATCACGGTGAGCGGGTCCTCTCCGGTCGTTGACGTCCAGAACGTGGTGGTGGCGCAGTCGATGAACCGCGAGACGATGAACTCGCTTCCGACCGGTGGCTACTACCAGAATTTCGCCGTGCTCATCCCGGGCATGGTTCAGGCGACCACCGGCGCCAGCAACTTCGACGTGGGCGGCACGTCGGGCAATGCCAAGCAGCGCGGCGCCATCCACGGCGGGCTCGGCAATGACGCGCAGGCGCTGATGAACGGCATGAACATCGGCTCGACGCATATCGGCTCCGGTGAGCGCAGCTTTCTCACTGTGCCGGACGGCGACATCGAGGAAGTCACGCTCGCCTACAGCAGCAACGCGGCCGAGGTCGAGAGCGGGGGCGTCCAGACCAACATCGTGCCCAGGACGGGCGGCAACGTCTACCGAGGGAGCGGCTGGTTCAACTACGGCAGCGAGTCGCTGCAGTCGAAGAACGTCGATGCAGGACTGAAAGCCAAGGGTGTCGCCGACAACCAGGGCATCCAGATCGCCACGCTGATGGGAACCTCCTTCGGCGGGCCGATCAAGCAGGACAAGCTCTGGTTCTTCACCGATTACCAGTGGAACAAGCGCGTCGCCTATGTGAACACGTTCTACCCGCTCAACCCAACGGGATTCACGTATCAGCCCGACATGACGAAGCAGGGCGTCTCCGATCAGATCGGCCCGGGCAGCGCCGTGGGCCGCCTCACCTATCAGTTGAACGCCAAGAACAAGGTCAGCGGTTCGTTCATGTGGAACAACTGGTGCGAATGTCACTTCGGCATCAGCGCCACGAATACGCCGCAGTCTGACATCCGGTCGGAACAGCCTGGCGAGCTGACGCAGCTCGCGTGGACCTCACCGCTCACCAACAGACTGCTGTTTGAGGCCGGCTTCTCGGCGTATCGCATGCTGCTCTCGCGTGCGCTGCAGACCGATCCGCAGGCGCTTGGTCCGACGGTGGTCGACGAGAACGGCTTCCGCATGCGGGATTCCGCGGCGTCGGGCTCAACAGCCGGCCCGCACAGTGACGTCGAGATGCACAACACCTCCTTCAGAGGCGCAATGTCCTACGTCACGGGCGCGCACGCCTTCAGGGTGGGTGGCATCTTCCAGCCCATCTCGAACGGCCTCTATGCCTACTCGCACGACCCGGTGCGGAACCCCAACGGCGTCAACTACGAGATCACGACGCTGCGCGGGCTGCCGTCACGCGTGACCTACATCCCGATGCCGATCACGCTCACGGTGTGGGGCGACAAGGTCGGGCTGTTCGCGCAGGACCAGTGGACGCACAAGCGTCTGACCGCGAACTACGGCGTGCGCTACGACTGGATGAAGACCGGTTATCTCGACGGCGTGGCCGCGCCCGAGCTGCAGGGCTTCAAGGCGCTCAAGTACCCGGCGGGCACCGTCCTCAACTGGAAGGACCTGTCCCCGCGGCTGGGTGTGGCCTACGACGTCGGCGGTGATGGGAAGACGGCCATCAAGCTGGCGCTCGGCCGTTACGTCAATCAGGAGGCGCTGAACCTCACGCAGCTTGTGACGCCGGCCTGGGCGCTCACGCCGCCGCTCACGCGCACCTGGAATGACTTCACTGCCTGTGCAGGCTGCATTTCCGGCGACTGGATTCCGCAAGGCGACCCGCTGAACCCGGCGGCCAACGGCGAAATCGGCGTGAGCCCCGACGCGCGCTACGGCGACGGGACGCTGCGCCCGCAGCTCAGCCTGGACCCCGACTTTGCCGTCGGGTACGGCGTGCGTCCTTACAACTGGGAGATGTCCGCCGGCATCCAGCGCGAGTTGGCGGCGCGTGTCTCGGTGAACGCCAGCTACTTCCGGCGCATCTTCGGGAACTCGCTCGTGACGGACAACGTGGCGGTCTCGCCGTCCTCCTACGATTCGTTCTGCGTCAACACCCCGCTCGATGCGAGACTGCCTGACGGCGGCGGCAAGCGGCTCTGCGGCTTCACCGACGTCAAGGTGGCCGGCGGCACCCAGAACGTGAACAAGTCCACGTCCCAGTTCGGCAAGGCCATCCAGCACTGGAACGGCATGGACCTGACCACCAACGTGCGTCTCGAGAGCGTCCTCCTGCAGGGCGGCCTCAGCACGGGCAAGACGGTGACCGATGACTGTGACATCCGGAACAAGTACTTCGACGAGGTCACGGCGCTCACGACCGGTTCGACGCTGTTCTGTCACACGGAGACACCATTCCTCACGCAGGTCAAGTTCTCCGGCTCCTACACAATCCCGTGGCAGAGCATCCAGATCTCGGCCGCCTTCCAGAATCAGCCGGGCACGGAGATCGCGGCCAATTACACCGCGACGAACGCCGTGATCGATGTTCTGCCCGTGGATCGCAATCTGTCCGCGGGCGCCACGGCCACGCGGTCGATCAACATGATCAAGCCGGGCACGCTCTATCGCGAGCGGGTGAGCCAGATGGACATGCGGTTCGGCAAGGACGTCAAGATGGGTGGCGGTCGAAGCCTGAGCGCGATGATCGGTCTCTACAACGCGTTCAACGCCAACACTGTCGTCGGATCGAACAACTCGTACGGCACTACAGGCGCGAGCTGGCTCGTGCCCCAGGAGATTCTCCAGGGACGCCTCGTCAAGTTCGAGCTGCGATTGGACTACTAGCGGGGCTCGGCTGGTGTGGATCACCAGCCAGACCTACCCGTCGTCGCGACCATGAAAGCCCGCCCCCTGACAGGGGCGGGCTTTCGCGCGAATGATGGCATCATGGCCCGTCGATGATTACTCGCCCGTATCGCGCCGGCCAATCCGTCGAAGACCATTGCCGCTCCTGCCATGAGGACCGCGGCCACACCATCGTGGTGGTGGACGCGCACCAGCAACCCCTGCGGGTGTCGTGTGATTTCTGCGGCAGCGAACACAACTATCGCGGCGGCGGTCACGCGCCTGCCACGAGCGCTGCGCCCAGGGCCGTGCGAGCGCCAGTCACCCCTTTGCCACTCGTCACCGAGCGCGAGCTCGCGGAGCCTCCCATGAGCGACCCGTCTCAGTCCGTCAGCCTCGAAGCGCTGCTGCGCCGCGTGATCCGCGAGGAGTCGGGCCTCACGCCCGTGGCGCCCGCCGAGAAGTGGCGCGGCGGGCACATGGTGCTGAAGCCCGGGCGGCCCGGCGTGCAGGAGAAGAGCATCCCGATTGAGACGTTCTTCCACAAGGTGGTGATGCTGCGGAACCGGCTGCGCACGCTCGAACAACAGGTCAACGGATCCGACCTGCCCGATGATCAGAAGGTGAAGCTGCAGAGCTACATCACCGGCTGCTACGGCTCGCTCACCAGCTTCAACATCCTCTTTGCCGAGGACGACGATCGCTTCGTGGGCGCCGCGAGCGACTGACGCGCGCGGCTGGGTGGGGCGCCCTGTCCAGCGACAGGACCCGCTACGCGTCAGTTCGCAACTCGCTGTTAGTGCACCCCGGTTGGCCCGGCGCCTCGCCGTGGCGGACGCTTCATGATGAGCACCAGCGGCAGCAGCGCAAGGAACAGCAGGCCCAGCATCCGGAAGATCGACACGAACGACACCATCGTCGCCTGCCGCTGCACCATGCCGTACATCGCCACGTAGGCGCGCTGCGCCGCCACGGTGGCATCCGCGCCCGCGGCCATGAAGCCCGACTGGAGCCGTGCCATCGTGCTCTGCGTCTGCGCGTCGTACGGGTTCACGTGCTCACCGAGCAGCATGCTCACGGCCTGCCGCTTCCGGCCGAGCATGGTGGCCGTCACCGCGATGCCGACGCTGCCCCCGATGTTGCGCATCAGGTTGAAGAGGCTCGTCGCGTTGCCCATCCGCTCCGGCTTGATGTTCGCCATGGCGACGGTCGTCAGCGGCACGAACAACAGCGCCATCCCTGAGCCCTGCAGGAATTGCGGCCAGAAGATGTCCCAGTAGCCCGCCTGAAGATTGAGCTGACCGAGCCACAGCAGCGTCGAGCCGCCGACGACGAGGCCGATCGCGAGAAGCTTCCGCGGATCGACACGGCCGGTCAGCACACCGATCACCGGCATGGTCAGAAACGATCCGATGCCGCGAGGCGCCATCGCGATGCCCGCCTGCATGGACGGATA
>CANJYC010000017.1 GCA_947478985.1 Acidobacteriota bacterium
ACCCGATCACGAAGTACCCCTTTGCGGCGAGCACCTCCGCGACGTGGTTGCCGAGGTGCACCCACCCGCCGTCGCCGCTCGAGACAATGGCGGATGGTCCGCCTCTCACGCCGTAGATGTGCAGCGCCTGCGGGTGTCCGCGCAGGACCAGTGATTCGATCGACTGCGCGGCAGCCGGTGCCACGATGGCACCAGCGACCACCGCTCCCACCAGGAATCGTCGCACCATGATTCGGACCATCCCGTTCACCGCACAGACCTCACCGGCTCCTCCGTCCACGGAAGATCGGTGACAAGCGGCCGAGCGCGCCCCACGCGCGCACGACCGCCCCGCCTATGCCGACTTAGGACTGCACGTGTGGAAGTGCCACAAAGAGGCTGGAACCCTGCCGGTTCACCAGCACGAGCGCGGGCTTGTCCTGCCGTTCCGCGAGCGCGGCCCGCAGGGTCGGCATCGACCCCACGTCACGACCGTTGACCCGCTTGATGACGTCCCCTGGCAGAATGCCGGCAGCCGCCGCTGCGCCCCCAGGATCCACCCCCATCACAGCAAGACCGGTTTCGGTGCGTGCCAGATCAAGTTGCTCGGCCACATCAGGCGTCAGCGGCGCCAGTGCCATCCCGAAGCTGGCGGGTCCGGACTCCGCCGGGCCTTCCGCACGCGCCGATTGCGCACCCACGCGCTCACGTTCAACAAGACGGGCCGAGATCGTTTCAGTTCTGCCGCCGCGGATGACCGTGAGCGCCACCGCCGAGCCAGGGCGCGTGCTGGCGATCTGATTCCGCAGCGCGTTGGCTTCAGAGATCATCTGGCCGTCGATTCGGGTGATCACGTCACCGGGTTGCAGTCCGGCGTCCGCGGCCGGCCCACCCGGCTCGACCGCGCTGACGAGAGCGCCGCGCGCATCCGGCACGCCCAACCCTTCAGCCAGATCGGCAGTCATCGGCTGCACGACGATGCCCAGCTTTGAGCGGTGCACCACGCCCTCCGCAATCAGCTGATCCGCCACGGCGCGTGCCATCGATGACGGGATGGCGAACCCCAGACCGATATTCCCGCCCGACGGGGACATGATCTGGGCATTGATGCCGACGAGCTCACCTTTCACGCTGACGAGGGCGCCGCCCGAATTGCCCTGGTTGATGGGCGCATCGGTCTGCAGGAAGTCCTCATAGCTGCCTTCACCGATATCGGTTGCGCGCCCCTTCGCGCTGACGATCCCCATCGTGACCGTCTGGCCCACACCGAAGGGGTTGCCGAACGCGAGCACGACGTCGCCGACCTTCACGCGACCGGAGTCGCCGAACGGCACGGTCGGCAGGTCGTGCCCTTCGACCTTGAGGACCGCGAGGTCGCTGGCGGTATCGCTGCCGATCACTGACGCAGCCAGTGTGCGCCCGTCGGACAGTTCCACGCGTATCCGGTCCGCATCGACGATGACGTGATGGTTGGTCAGGATGTAGCCGTCGGCGCGAATCACCACTCCAGATCCGAGCCCGCTCACGCGTCCCTCGCGCGGGGCCGTCCTCGCCTGCGGACCGAAGAAATCCCGGAGCCGGCCCTGGGCTGGCACCGCACCCGCTGCTTCGCGCTTTTCCACCTGAACGGTTACGACGCCAGGCTGGACTCTGTCCACGATGGCACTGTAAGAAATGACGGTCGCCGGCGACACGCCTTCCGCCGATGGCGGCAGGGGCGCCGTGACCGACGCACGCGGGCTCGATGCGAGCAGCGTTGAATGGCTTCCAGCCACGGCGACGGCCAGCGCACAGGCCAGCAGACCACACGCCATGAAGCGGGTCATCGGGCGACGAAATCGACAGTTCGGTGCAGTTGCCTTTGTCATGTCAGCCATGTCTTCCTCATCAATGGGCGCCACGAACAGGCGGCGCGTCATCTCATTGGACGTCGCAGCCGGTCTCGAAAGTCTGTCCGGGACATGACATTCCTGACAGGTCACGCCTTTCACCACCTGACACAGATGTCATGCGGGCATCAGCATGACGAAAGGGTATGAGCCGTAGAGTCGTCACATCGCGCGTCCGGCCGGGTCCCGCAGTCCGGAATCACAGTCGGCGCCACAACTCATCTCAGGAGATATCGACATGCGAACCTCAACTCTCGCCGCCGCCGCCGGCATCCTCGCGATCGCAGCCACCAGCTTCGCCGCACCGGCCAAGGCACCGGCAAAGGTACCGGCCAAAGCGCAGGTCAAAGTGCAGAAGGTCTGGGCGTCAGGACAGATCAAGAGCGTCGACGGAACGGCACAGACCGTCGTCGTGACACAGGGAAGCCATGAAATGTCGTTCGTGCTCGCGCCGAACGCGCATCTGGTCGACGGGAAGAAGACGCTGCAGGCCAAGGACCTGGCCCAGGACGTCGGACGGTCCGTGAAGGTTCGGTACGAAGCGGTCGCAAACACCAAGACCGCAGACCTGGTCGAACTGACGGCCGCGAAGCCCGCTCGCCAGGCCAAGACCGCCGCGAAGAGCTAACGGACGGCGGCGCGCCGTCCGGCGATCACTGCCCTGCCGATGCCGGTCTCACCCGCGAGGCCGGCATCGGCAGGATCACCGAGAACGTGCTGCCAGCGCCCGGTGACGACACCACCTCAACGTGCCCGCCGTGCGCCTCGACGATCGCCTTGACGAGCGACAACCCCAGCCCAAGCCCCCTCACCGATCGACTGGCGTCGGCGCGATAGAGGCGGTCCCACACGAACAGCAGATCCGCCGCTGAAATACCGATTCCGGTATCGCGAACCATCGTGGTCACCGCACCTCCGCTCTCGTGCGCCGATATGTCGACCCGCCCGCCCGTGCCTGTGTACTTCACCGCGTTCTCGATCAGGTTCGCCAGGACCTGACGCACGCGAATACGGTCGGCTGCCAGTTCCAGCGACGGCGGGATGTCCGCCTGCAGCGTGATGCCCTTGTCCTCAGCCTCGTCCGCATAAAGGGCCACCGCTTCCTGCACGACGTCCGCCAGCAGAAATCGCTGCGGCGTGAGCGCCATGATGCCGGTCTCAGCTTCCGAGATGTCCATCAGAGCCGTGAGGGTCGCGTTCATGGTGTCCGCTTCCTCCAGGGCCAGGGCCAGCCCCTCTCGGGTCGCCTCACCGTCGCCGGCCACCAGCGCCGCTTCGGCCACGTTCCGAAAGCGCGTGAGCGGTGTCCGGAGATCGTGCGCCACGTTGTCGAGCGCCCCGCGCATCCCGGCAAGAAGGGTCTGGAGACGGCTGAGCATGCTGTTGACAAGCACCCCCAGCTCATCGAGGGAATCCCGCGAGCCTCTGGTCGCCACGCGCGCATCGAATTGGCCTGTTTGCAGGATCGACCGCAGCGTGACTTCCAGCGCGCGCAGAGGCGCAAGGCCCGCGTAGGTCAGGAAGACGCCTCCGGCCATGCCGATCACGAGAATGAGCGTCAGCACCTCGAACGCGCGCGCCCGGAAGTTGCCCAGCAGTTCGTCCCGGATGCGAGAACTGCGCCCAACTTGAACTTTGACGCCGTCGCTGAGGTTGAGCGTGCCAATTTCCAGCACGGATCCGTCGGGTGGATTGTCGATGGTCGACCAGCCTGAGGACAGAGCGGGCGCCTCATCGAGCCGCGTGAGATCGAAGGTGGCCCACCCGGGCGGCGTGGAGAAATAGATCACCTCGGTCTGGTTGTTGATCACACGCACCAGCAGACGTTCGTGGCGGCCCTCTCCCGCGTCGGCCTCCACCAGGCTCCGAAGGCCGGTGAGCCCCGCGTGCTCGAATTCGACGGTGTACCGCGACAGCATCGATTCGAGTACGTCGTGATCCTGCGCGGCCAGCGCCCGCGCGAGGAGCAGGTAGGTGAACGCCAGCAGGGTGATCGCGCTGATGGTGAAGAGGCCGGCGTAATACAGCCCGAGGCGCAGCGCGAACGTGCGCCGCAGATACTCACTCCCCTTTGAGGACATATCCCACCCCTCGCACGGTATGCAGGAGCTTGTGCTCGAAGGCCTTGTCGATCTTGTCCCGCAGGCGATAGACAAGGACATCGACGGCATTCGTGCCCGTGTCGAAGCTGTACTCCCACACGTGGGACACAATCATGGCCTTGGACAGCACCTTGCCGGGGTGCCGCATCAGGTATTCGAGGAGCGTGAACTCGCGTGGGCGGAGCTCGATGGGCGTGCCCGCTCGCTCCACTCGACGGGTCAGCCGGTCCAGGCGAAGGTCGGCAACGGTCAGTTCAGAGGATTCAATGGAGAGCTGGCCCCGCCGTGTCAGGGCCTGCACACGCGCGAGGAGTTCGGGAAACGCGAAGGGCTTGGTCAGGTAGTCGTCGCCGCCTGTTTGCAGTCCCTTCACGCGGTCGTCCACCGTGTGACGGGCACTGAGAAACAGCACGGGTGTCTTTACGCCGGCCCGGCGAAGCGCGGCCACAAGACTCAGGCCATCCAGCCGCGGCAGCATGACGTCCACGATCGCGGCATCGTACGGCTGCGTGCGCGCGAACTCCAGGCCGTCCACGCCGTTGTCGGCCAGGTCCACTGCGTGGCCTTCCTGGCGCAGACCTGCCGCCACGAAGTCGGCAATGCTGCGGTCGTCCTCGATCACCAGCAAGCGCACGTTGTCAGGCCCCGTCCCGCACGTGACGGCGACCCACTACCTCGTCTCGGGCAGCAGCGTCACCTGCACGTAGCGGTTCGGATTCAGGTACGTTCGCGCGGCATCGCGCAGTGCGGTCACGGTGAGCTGATCGAAATATGGCTTCATGTCGAACACGTCGTTCACATCCTCGCCGTATTCGTATTTGATGAGGAGCCGACTCAGCAGATAGTCGTTCCGCCCGCTGTTGGTTTCGAAATCCCGCGTCAGCGCCACGCGTGCGTCCTGCACCTGGCCCAGTGTCGGTCCGGTCCGCTTGTATTCCTCGATCACCTCGAACGCCGCCTTGACCAGAGCCTCCCGGCGTTCCGGGTCGCAGGCGAAGTTGACCGTCAGGCGGTACTCCTCGACCGGGCCCTTCGTGAAGCTCGACTGGACCCCGACGCTGTAGGTGCCGCCGAGGTTCTCGCGCAGCGTGGTCTGCAGGTTGCCGCCCAGCGTCTCCGCCATCGTTCTGGCGATCACCCGGTGCGCCTCGTCGTTCTGGAACGGTCCGGTGAACACGATGCTGACCTGGCTCCTGGGGGCGATGCCGCTCTGGACCTGCTTCTCGACCACGCCGGCCGGCGGATGCATTCCCACGTCCTTCGCCTTCTCATTGCGGTGCAGCGCAGGCAGGCTGCCCAGGTACCGCTCGACCAGCGGCTTCATCGTGGCGAGATCGAAACTCCCGACGAAGACGAAGGTGAAATCACTCGCGTCGGCAAAGCGGTCCTTGTAGAACGCAAGCGATTTGTCGAGGTTCATCTGACTGAGGCGCGCCGGCGTGAGCGGCTGCGCACGCAGGTGGTTCTGGGTCAGCGCCGCTTCAAGCGCATCATCAAACACCTGATCCGGTATCACGGCCTGATTGGCCAGCGTCACTTTCAGCTGATCGCTCATGACGCGGAAGGCAACCGGATCCGCTCGCGGAGCGGTGAACGTCAGGTAGACAAGCTGGAACATCTGCTCGAGGTCCTTGCGCGAGGTGCCCCCGGCGAGCCCTTCCTCCGTCTCGCCGATGTCCGGCCTGACATACGCGGTGGTGCCGGCCAGCACCTTCTCCAGGTCAATGCGATTGAGCGCGCCGAGTCCCCCTTGCGAGACGACCGCCGTGGCGGTGTCAGCCGGGATGAAGTCCTGGTCGCTGGCGAGCGAAGTGCCACCGGGGCTGATCGCGCGGAAGAGGATCTCGTCCTGCTTGAACGCCGTCGGCTTGAGCACGACCCGGACGCCGTTCGACAGCCGCCACTCCGTGATGCCCAGCGCGGCAACGCCAGAGGTCGCGGCCACGGTACCCGCCGTCGGCAGGCGCGCGAGGAGCGGCTGCGTGCTCACCGTATCGACGTATGCGGTGAGCGGCGCGCTATTCGCCGTCCGGATGACGGCTGCCATCCGGGCCTCGGTCGGGAGCGTGGCTCGTTCCTTCTCTGGCGCCGCAATCGCCACGACGCGGCTCCGGTCGGCCATCCAGTCTTTCGCGACAGCATTGACCTCGGCCAGTGTGATTTCCGGCAGGAAGCGCTGATTCAGGCCGTACTCGTACACGATGCCAGGAATGGGTTCGGCCTGGATGAAGTTGCGCACGAACTCATCGGCGAGCGGGCCGGAGGTGCTGTTGTCCTTCTCGATGACCGCCCGCTGCAGCCCCCGCTGAAGATTCAGCTTCTCGCGACTTAGTTCCGACGCGGTGAACCCGAAACGCGTGACGCGCGCCACTTCCGTGAAGAGCGCCGCCATGCCACGCTCGACGCCGCCCGGGGCGACCAGCGCGTCGAGGCTGGTGGCTTCGGCGGTGCGGATGAACAACTCGCGGTCGGTTTGCGCCCGGAGAAACGGCGCGTTCGGCGCCTGCGCGATCTCGTCCAGCCGCGACGACAGCATGGCGCCGAACAGCCGCTCGACCATGTTCTGCCGGTAGGCGCCGACGCTCGCCTGCGGGCGGGCGGGAATCTTGCTCGACAGGCTGATGCGTGTCGTGGTCGCTTCGCGGTCGGTAATGACGGAATAGACCGTTCCGGGTTGATCCGGCACGGTGAACACCGGCCGCGGCTTGGCCATCGGAGCCACCGGGATGGCGCCGAAGTGCGATCGAATCAGCGATTCCACGACCGTCTTGTCGAAATCCCCCACCGCGACGACCGCCATCAGGTCCGGCCGGTACCAGTCCGCATAGAACTGTTTCAACCGGTCGTGGCCGACGTTCTGAATGATCTCCGGCTTGCCGATCGGCAGCCGATCCGCGTAGCGCGAGCCCTTGAGCAGAATGGGGAATTGCGCATCCTGGATGCGCTCATCGGCACCGAGGCCGAGCCGCCATTCCTCGAGCACGACGCCGCGCTCCTTGTCGATCTCCTCGGGGTCGAACGAGACGTTGTGCGCCCAATCCTCGAGGATGAGGAGCGAGAGATCCATGACGGCCGGATTGTTCGTGGGTATCTGCAGCTCGTAGACGGTTTCGTCGAAGCTGGTGTGGGCGTTGACGTGGGCGCCGAAGCGCATGCCGAGCGACTGCATGAAGCCGCCGACGTCCTGTCCCGGGAAGTGGAGGGTGCCGTTGAAGCTCATGTGCTCGACCAGGTGCGCGAGCCCGCGCTGGTCTTCGTCCTCGAGCACGGAGCCCGCGTTCACGACGAGCCGCAGTTCGGCCCGCGCCTGGGGCAGCCGGTTCTCTCGCACGTAATAGCGGAGACCGTTTGGCAGCCGGCCCACGGTGATGAGCGGATCGACGGGAATGGTCTGGTCAAGCGTGGCGCTCAGGACGGCCGGCGGGATGGCCGACTGCTGCGCGGTCACGAGGCCGACGGCGGCCATCACGGCCGACACCAGGAGCATCAACCGGAGGCGGGCGAATGTGGTCATCGGCTTCATCTGCGGTCCACCTGGGACTACTATTGCGATGCTGGCGGGGTGCTCGTTCCGGGGACCTGTTCGAAGGGTGACCTACCGCCCTGCCCTTCCGCGATCATACTTCACGCTTTCGCGCGCGTTCACCCGTCACTCAGGAGGCCTCATGGCCACACGCTTCTCCATCGTCCTCGCCGTTGTATTCGCGGCCAGCGCGGCCGTGCCTGGCGTCAGCGTGGCGCAAACATTCAAGGTTGAGAAGTTCGACATCAGGGGCGACGGCGGCACCGACTACATCGCCGTCGAATCGGCGACCGGCCGTGTGTTCGTGTCACGAACCAACCACATGATGGTGGTCGAGGGCGCCACCGGCAAGGTGCTCGGTGACATGCCAAACATGCCGGGCGTGCATGGGGCCGGCTTCGCGTCCAGGGCCGGTCACGGCTTCACCACCAACAGCGGCGACATGACCGTCACGATGTTCGACCTGAAGACGCTGGCCGTCATCAAGCAGATCAAGATTGGTCCCGGCCTCGACGGCATCATGTACGACGAGCCGGACGACAAGATCATCCTGACCAATCACAGTCAGCCGGGCACGCTCACCGCGATCGATCCGCGGAGCGGTGACATCGTCGCCACGGTCACGCTCGAGGACGACGCACCAGAGGGCGCAGCCGCCGACGGCCGCGGGCATATTTTCGTCAACAACGAGGGGACAAACACCATCCAGGTGATCGACACCAAGACCTGGAAGGCCACGGCCTCGTGGCCGCTCGCGCCGTGCGAGGGACCAACCGGCATCGCCTACGACAAAGCGTCAGACCGCATCTTCTCGGGTTGCAGCACGAACTCCGTCGTCGTCAACGCCACCACCGGCAAGGTGGTAGCCACGCTGAAGAACGGCACGCGGGTCGATGCGCTGGGATGGGATCCGTCGAAGAAGCTGCTCTTGATTCCAAACGGGGGTGAGGGCAACGTCACCGTTGTGCACCAGGATTCGCCCGACAAGTACACCGTCGTGGCGACGGTCCCCACGTTCGCCGGCGCAAAGACGATCGCCGTCGACCCGGTGACCCACAACGCCTATCTCTTCCAGCCGGAGCGCGGTCCGGCGCCGGCGCCGGAGCCTGGTGCGGCGCCTCCGGTGGCGGGACGCGGCGGACGTGGACGAGGACGGGGCCCGCAGGGTCCGGTCATCGCGTCGTGGTTTATCGCGCTTAGACCGTAACCGTTGTGCGCCGCTGTCGCGTGACGGCGGCGCGTACTACTTCTCGACGGAACACTCGTCGAGCGTAACCATCTCCCAATCGCCGTCGTAGACCGGTATGCACGAGAGGATGACCCGGTCGCCCGGCTTCAGTTCCTTCAACTGGGCGACATTCTTGGGAAACATCGCCTGCATGTAGTCCTTCGACTGCGCCCGGATCGCGATCTGCGCGAACGCCACTTCCTTGGGCCGTCCCCCGATTTCCGCAATCAACGCCGCCACCCGGACGTACCGCCCTGCGTAGCGATTGTGAGCTTCGAAGTCGTTCTCCCTGAAGGCCTGCAGCAGTTCGGCTGGGGTCATGGGGCCCTGTCCGACCGGTGCGCGCTCCGGAGGATGTTCCGCCGTGAACCCGGGCTCCGACGGTGGCGCATTGTTGTAGTCGATGTTCGATGCCGTCGACACGTCATCCTGCGATGGCCGGCTGCTCAGATAGAACGCGCCGATCGCCAGCGCCACGAGCACACCGACAACGGTCAGCGTGGAGGATGAGCTGGCAGGAGCCGCCTGAGTGTCATCAGGCTGATGCGCCTTCCCGCCACTGAATCGCCACAGCAGCATCAGCGCCCCGACGAGCACGAACGCGGTGCCGACGAAAGGGTCCCGCAGGCGGTCGCGCTGGAGGAAGAGCAACGCGACATACGTCGCAAAGATCACTCGCCACTGTTCTGTGTTCGGCCGGACCGGTGTCATATTCTGCTTCCGTCGAAATCCAACGCTCAAAAAAAGAGGGCCGAGCCTTGCGGCTCAGCCCTCCTCAATAACACGACGTCGAATCGAACTACTGCGCGGCAGCGCCGCCGCGACCAGGCGTCGGGTAGGGCACAACCTGCGCCGGGACAGCGGCGGGATTGGGCACATACGGGCCCCACGCCGCGTTCTTCGTCGGCTGCGGCGTCGGCGGCTCGTGCCGCTCGAGCATCATGCGGCGGACGACGGCCGCGTACACGTTGCCATCCGCATCGACACCACCACCCTCGGGACCGCTGTGCACGTAGTCACGCGACTCGGCGTCCATGGCGTAGTAGGAAACCACACCCGTGAGCGCGTTGCCCACGCGGAAGCCCTTCTGCCAACCCGGGTTGTCCACACCGAACGACTCGGAGTCGAACACGTAGATGCGGTCGTCAGCGGTGATGTAGATACCGCTCGGGCGGCTGAACTGACGCCATTCCTGGATGAAGTTACCTTCACGGTCCCAGATCTGGATGCGGTTGTTGCTGCGATCCGATACGAACAAGCGACCGCGGATGTCGATGGCGATCGAGTGCGGCTCGTCGAGCTGACCGGGCAGGTTGCCGCCCACCGGACCACGGGCGAGCAGCTTGATGAACTTGCCATCCGGGCCGTACTTGCCAACGGCGGCCTGGTTGCCCTGCTTCTGGTGGGACTCGGTGACGTAGACGAAGCCGTCGGCATCAACCACGACGTCGGTCGGCTGATAGAGGATGTTGCCGCCGATCGGGCTCTCGACACCCCGGGTGCCGATCGTCATCAGGAGCTTGCCGTCCTTGCTCCACTTGGTGACTTCCATCGTGTTCTGGTCGGCGATCCAGACGTTGTTGTCCTTGTCGACCGCCATCCCGTGCGGACCTTCCGTGGCGCCGGCGCCAAAGCTGCGGACCAGCTTCCCGTTCTTATCCCACACGACGACCGGATCCTGCGGCTGGCCCTTGCAGCCGTTGTTGCGGCAGCGGAGCAGCGAGTAGATCAGGCCATCCGGGCCGGCTTCGGTGCCGATCGGCGACGGCCACTGGCCCTCGTAGTTGGCCGGGAGTTCGCCCCACGGCTGAATGCGCTTGTAGGGATTCGGGTAGTTGTTGCCCATGTTGATTGGGCCGTAGCTGCCGAGCAGCTGCTGGAGGTAGCGAACGGGGTTGCTCGACATGCCCTCGTTCTGCAGCGTGCGATCCACGTAGGGGTTCTGCATGCACGGCGTGCCGCCGGGGCGGCCGTTCGTTACGCAGGGACCGCCGTTGCCACGGGGAGCGCTCGATCCGATGCCACCACCCGCACCAGCCGGAGCCGGGGCTGCCGGTGCACCACCAGCGCGGCCGCCGCCGCGGCCTGCCGGCGCCTGCGCGGACATGGCCATCCAAGACGCCGAGACAAGCACGGCCGTCACAATTAGAGGCAATAACGCTGAATTTTTCCGTCGACCTGACATGTCGTGCTCCTTCAAAAGGTGTTAGAGGCCACCAAGACGATAGAAAATATCAGAGGTTTTCCAGGTTTTCGCGGAAGACCACTTCTCGGACTCGCCCCGTGCCACAAACCCGCCCCTAGTTACTGCGCAGATTGGCCTGAATATACAAGCGCCGATTTTAGCTCCGGCTGGCGGAGTGTCAAGCGGGAAGCGATATTGCAGGGGTATTGCGACCGAAACAGCCGTGCAAACTTACCGAGAACGGCGCTCGTTCCCGGTCTGAACGAGGTCAGTCCTCGTCGGCAGACGCTTCCGGCCCTGACTTGGATTGGCGGAGAGAGAGGGATTCGAACCCTCGGTAGAGTTTCCCCTACACACGCTTTCCAAGCGTGCTCCTTCAACCACTCGGACATCTCTCCTCGGGAGTGGAATCAACAGCTTACCGCGATCGACGGAACCCAACCAAACCGAACGTGACGTGGTTTGTGACGTTGCCGCACCAACCGCTATCGGCAGGGGTTCGGCGACGGCTTCCACCACCCCAGGCCGAGCGGCCTGCTCCTCGGCGTGCATCGCGTCGAGAGCGTCCAGCGCCTGGCGCTTTGCGTCGATCCGAATGTGGGAGTAATGCTCCAGCATCTTCCGTGAGAGATGGCCGGTGATTGACTCCATGACGTGGTCCGCAACGCCCATCTCCGCCAGTTCGGTGATCACGGTGTGTCGCAGGTCGTGGAACCGGAGCCCTGGCAACCCCGCCTCGTCACGCAAAGCCCGCCACGCTGTGTCCCATTTCCGTAGCGACTTGGTCGGGTCGAGCTTCCCCCACTGACACGCATGCCACAGGTAGTGATAATGCTCCATGAATCCGAGCTGGTCGAGACGCTCTACCATGCGGCCGAGTGCCTTCAGCGCCGAGGCATTCAGCGGGATGATGCGGTGACTCGATTGATTCTTGCTCCGCCGAATCACCACGATCTTCTTGCGCAGATCAACATCGGCTCGCCGGAGATGCTTGACCTCCACCGGCCGCATGGACGTATTCGCCGCGACGACCGCCGCGCAGTAGACATGCTCCCAGTCTGGATTCTTGGCCGCCGCCTCGAATAGCCGTCTCTGCTCCTCAGGTGTCAATGCCCGGCCGACCACGCGCTGCCGTTCCGGTAATGGCTTGACGTGATCGGCAAGGGACCGCCACCGCCCACAGGACTTGAGGACACGGCTCAGTACGCCAATGTCCATGTTGATCGTGCGGTTGGCGATTCCCGCCTCGTGGCGAATACGCTGGAACTCGGCAATGGCCGTTACGGTGATTGCCGACAACTTCACGTCGCCGAAATGGCGTTTGACGATGCTCAGCCGCTCTTCTTCAAGCTCAAGGGTTCGCGGGGAACAACGCACCTTCTTCGCCGATAGGTAAGCCACAATCGCCGGAGCCAACGTCTTCGGGCCACTCTCGTCCTGCGAAACACTTCCACTCCTGGCGGCTTCGATCAGATCTCGTTCCAGCCGCTTTGCCTCCTGGAGCTTGGACGTGCGGAGGGGCTTGCGGTATCGCCGCCCCTCCACCGCAAAGTCCGTCCAATAGCGATCTCCCCGCTTCCATAGGCTCATGATGCTCGCCCCGTCTCCTCGTCGCCGCCGACGGTAGCAGACGTCGTGCGGAGCGTGTCAACCCGGCACCCGTCGATATAGTCGCCGAGGTCCTCTGTCAGATAGCGCACGGCCCGCCCGAATCGTACGAATCGCGGACCCCGCCCTTGGTGTCGCCACGCCCGAAGGGTCGTGACTGAAAGGCCAAGGAGACCGGCGGCTTCAACTTCGTTCATCGCGTGGTCAGACTGCACGGTAGTTGTCCGGGAGGACAAGAATCCTCCGTAGTTCATCGACGCATAGGTCGAGCTGTTCCAGGATTGCAACCACAGCGGCTCGCTCACTCTGTCTTCGAGTTCTCATTCGACAGCGGTCCGAGCAATAGCCATTTCGGCGACGGCCTCCAATCGGTGATCCGCACTGTAGGCAGGATTGCCCCTCTGAGCCCGTCGTTCGGGTTTCCGACCGGCCATTTCCGATGGACAGGCCGCAATGCTTCGCCGCCGGGTCGCTCACAGGACACCTCCCTGCGAGCTGTGTTCACGAGATGTCCCCCCAACCTCAGCTTCTACCGTTACCTGATCACTCGCTCGGGGGGGAGATTGTGTGAAGTTCCCATCAGGATTGATCTCTTGCAGGAGCCGTTTAGAAAGCGAGGATAGATGTTGGCCGTCAACCAATCCGAGGACCTCCAGTTCCTCACGGTCATACTTCTTGGTCGCCGAATTTGAAGCGATCTTCCCCCCTTCAATCGCCCAATCCAACATCAGCCGTCGCCGAGCGGGGATGCAATCAAAGGCAGCTCGCCTCGCAGTCTCGAAGTCTTCACCTTCTGCGACTGCCCGGTGGGACAGTCGAGCACTTCCTTTGACAAGCTGACAGAGCTGCTGAGCAAGGCGTGTCGCCGATTCGGCTTGTGGTTCCCCAATGACCGACTTGTCCGGCCCCCCGCGCTGCACGTAAGACCTGGCACGTACGGCCATTTCTGCGAGTGCTGACAGCCGTCGGAGCATGGACTCCGAGACTTGCGGCTCGACGGAAGACAGCGACTTGAAGAGGTCGTGAACTCCTCCAGTTAGCTCTGCTCTGGCCTTCTCCATGTCCTGCGTCATGGCACGTATTGCTGCTTCCTGGCCCGCACGCGCCATCCGCACCATCACAAAGCGATCACCGAGACTCTGAATCACGCTGTAGTGCTTGTCGATATCCTCCG
>CANJYC010000018.1 GCA_947478985.1 Acidobacteriota bacterium
AGCGAAGCGGCCGCAGTCTCGCCGCCGTCAAAACCCACCCGGGCGTGGGTCCCGTCGCAAAACGGCTTGCGAGCCGACGCACCGCAACGGCAGAGGGCCACCGGCCGCCGCGTGATTGGATAGGCCGTGCCATCCCAGTCCACGACGGTTACGTCATCGCCGTCAATCACGCACGGGCCGTTCTTCCTGAGCCGGATGGTCACTGTCATGGGTGGATCTTGGTGCGGCAGAGTCGTGGAATCCTACCATCCGCCACCACTAGAACGAATAGGGACTCCGGCCGATCGCCACAACGCTGCAGGCCTGGATGATGTGCAGCTTGAGACGCGCCGCCTCGGCGACCAGCGCGTCGCTTTCAGCCCCGGGATTGATCCAGACCTCGGGTATCCCCTTTTTCGCGAATTCGGCCAGCAGATGGATCCCGACGTCAGGGGGCACGTACACCGTCGCCATGTCGATGGTCCCTGGCACCTCCAGCACGGACCGATAGGCGACTAGCCCTTCCACCGTCGTCTCCTTGGGATTCACGGGGATGACACTGTGCCCTTCCGCCTGAAACGCGCGGACCGCCTTATTGCCGAACTTGCTGCGATCGCTCGACGCCCCGATGACCGCGACAGTCTTTGCCATGCGGTCATTATCCTCAGGTTCAGTTGGTGGCATCATGCGCCTGTATCAGATATGCCTACGCTGACCCGATGACCGACCGCCCAGAGACGCCGCCGACGCATCGCCGCCGTCCCCGATACTCCGGTACTCACCCGCGGCGGTTCGCCGACAAGTACAAGGAACTGACGCCGGAGAAGTATCCAGAGGCGATCGCCCACGTGCGCGCTCGCGGGAAGACTCCGGCAGGCCAGCATGTGCCGATCCTCGTCGAAGCCGTGCTCGACGTCCTCGCCCCCAGGCCGGGTGAGCTCGCCGTGGACGCCACGCTTGGCTGGGGCGGGCATGCCGAGCGCGTGCTCGAGCGCCTGATGCCAGGTGGCACGCTTCTCGGACTGGACGCCGATCCGATTGAACTGCCCAAGACGGACGCGCGCCTCCGTGCGCGTGGCTACAGCGAGGACGCACTGCGTATCCGGCGCACCAACTTCGCGAGCCTGCATTCGGCCATCGGTGAGGCCGGATGGCACGAGGGGGCCGACGTCATCTTCGCGGACCTGGGCCTGTCGTCGATGCAGATCGACGACCCGGCGCGCGGTTTCTCTTTCAAGCACGACGGCCCGCTCGACATGCGGATGAACCCGAAGCGAGGACTCTCCGCCGCCGAGTGGCTCGCGCGCACGTCCCCGGATCTGCTCGCTCGGGCGTTTGCCGACTCCGATGAGCGCGATGCTGACGCGCAGCGCATCGCCGAGACGATTGCGCTCCGGCAGGGACAACTGCGCACGACGCCGGATCTGGTGCGGGCCGTGCGCGACGCGCTCCATGGCGTCGTACCGGATGTGGATGTCGAGATGAGCGTGCGCCGCGTGTTCCAGGCCGTGCGCATCGCCGTCAACGATGAGTTCGCGGTGCTCGACGCGCTGCTCCGCCAGATTCCGATGTGCCTCCGTCCGGGCGGGCGCGTCGCCATCCTGACGTTTCATTCCGGCGAGGATCGGCGCGTGAAGCGTGCGTTTGCTGAAGGCCTACGCGATGGCACTTATGGAGAGGTCGCGCGCGACATCATCCGTGCCTCCCCCGATGAACGTCGGGCCAACCCGCGAGCCGGTTCCGCCAAACTTCGCTGGGCCAGACGCGCGAGCGCCCTTTCCGTGCGTCCCGATCGCAGTTAGGATATCCGTCGCACCAACGAAATCACCGCAGCGCGCCGGACACATACCGCGACCATGTCGTCACGGACCGGGCGCCACCAACTCGTTCGCCACGTCGCGAACATCGAAGGAGTTCGTCGTGGTCGACTTGAAGCCGGGCACTGATACCCTCTTCGTGCTGCTCGGCGCCATCATGGTGCTGGCGATGCACGGCGGGTTCGCCTTCCTTGAACTGGGGACCGTCCGATCGAAGAACCAGGTCAATGCGCTCGTCAAGATCCTGGTGGACTTCTCGGTATCGACACTCGCATATTTCTTCATCGGATACACCCTCTCCTACGGCATTTCGTTCTTCGACGGTGCCGAGGTGCTCGCGGCCGGCAACGGACTCGGCCTTGTGAAGTTCTTCTTCCTCCTCACCTTCGCCGCTGCCGTCCCCGCCATCGTGTCCGGCGGGATCGCGGAGCGGATGCGCTTCTGGCCGCAGGTGTGCGGCTCGTTCCTGCTCGTCGCGTTGGTCTACCCGATCTTCGAGGGCATCGCCTGGAACCATCGGTTCGGCGTCCAGGCGTGGATGAAGCTGGCTCTGGGCGCGGAGTTCCACGACTTCGCCGGTTCGGTTGTGGTCCACGCGGTCGGCGGCTGGATCGGCCTAGCCACCGTCCTGCTGGTGGGCGCCAGGCACGGGCGTTACACCAAGGACGGCGGGATCAGCGCGCACCCGCCGTCGAGCATCCCGTTTCTCGCGCTGGGCGCCTGGATGCTCTCGGTCGGCTGGTTCGGTTTCAATGTGATGTCAGCCCAGGACGTCGCCAAGATCAGCGGCTTGGTGGCCGTCAACTCTCTGATGGCGATGGTCGGCGGCACCATCGCGGCGCTCATCGTCGGCCGCAACGACCCTGGCTACGTGCACAACGGCCCGCTGGCCGGTCTCGTCGCGGTCTGTGCGGGCTCAGACCTCATGCATCCGATCGGCGCGCTGGTCACCGGGGCGGTCGCCGGTGGGCTTTTCGTCCAGATGTTCACGCTCACACAGAACCGCTGGAAGGTTGACGACGTTCTCGGGGTCTGGCCGCTGCATGGACTCTGCGGTGCCTGGGGTGGCATCGCCTGCGGCATCTTCGGCACGCGGGCATTCGGCGGCCTCGGCGGCGTGACGCTGGCCGCTCAGGCGACGGGCACGGCGATGGCGGTGGCGATCGCCTTCGCGGGCGGCACGGTGGTCTACGGCACGCTGCGGTCCCTTGTTCCCCTCCGGCTGACCGCCGACGAGGAGTTCGAGGGTGCCGACCTTTCGATTCACAAGATTTCCGCCACACCGGAAAGCGACTGGTAGTCGGAGGCCTACTGCTGTTCCTGCTGATGTCGGCGTAACTGTGCCGTGGCGTCGGCTTCGTCCGGCGTCAGCCCGCCTTGACGAGCTTTCCACGGGATGAATGGAACGAGTTCAGGGGTGGACACTGTAGCCGCTGTCGAATCCACGCGCACGGCCACCGCCAGTTCATTTCGCACGGTGCTCAGGCCCTTGTAGACACCCCGAGTCGGAGGCACATCGGCGTAGTCGCGCCCGACGGCAGCGCGGATGTGACGATCGGCGGCGATCAGCTCGTTGGTCGGATCGAATCCCACCCAGCCCAGTTCCGGCAGCAGCACCTCAACCCAGGCGTGCGTGGCACCATCGCTGGACCGGTCATTACTTGACACGTCCCGGAACAGATAGCCGCTGACATACCGCGCCGGAATACCGAGCGGCCGCACCAAGGCGATGAAGATGTGAGAGAAATCCTGGCAGACGCCGCGGCGCTCCTTGAGCGCGTCGTCGATAGGAGAATCGACACGCGTGCTCTGCGGCGCATATTCGAAACGCGTGAACATTTCTCCCATCAGGCGCCGCAGCATGACCATTGGATCGTTGCCGCGCTCGAGACCGAGTCCGGATCTGAATGTTTCCAACAGCGGCGTCGAGTGCGCGAACGCGCTCGGGGCAAGATATTCCCAGTACTCACCACCCGCCGTCAGCGCATCAATCTGCTGCCATGCCCCTGGACCGAGTCGATACGGCAACGGCCGCGCCGCATCGCAGTCGATCAAGGCTTCCATCGAGATGGTCAACAACGAGTGGCTTCCCGGAATGTCAAAGTGGTGGACCACATTCCCGCTGTGCTCCTGGTAGCTCAGGACACGCGTGGCTGGAGATGTGGCCAGCGTGAACTCCAGGCACCGCTGTGGCCCCTCGCTTCGCGGCTGCATGCGCACCTCCATCACGCTCTCGCTGACAGGGCTCTCATAGGTGAATCGCGTGACGTGACGAATGTTGTAGCGCATCTAGGCGGGCAATGCCGTGTCAATCGAATAGAGGATGTAGGTCCGATAGAGCGCCGAATGAATCCGCGCGCATTGGCGGCCGATATCGGTCAGGTATAGATGGGGCTCTCCGTCAAGAATCTCCCCCACCTGCCCATAGTCGAGCGAAGCATGCAGCCGGCCGGCCAGCCGTTCCGCGTCACCACCAGCGCGACGCCCGCTCAGGCGTCCGAGTGACCGTAGCGCCGACTCGGCAATGCTGGCGGAGAACCTGACGGAACGCGGGAAATTGGCGTCGAGCAACAGGAACTCCATGACCCGCTCGGGCCGCACGTCAGCCGTGTAATGCCGGCAGTAGGCCTCTAGTGCGGAACACGAACGCAGCAGCGCCACCAGACCAGCCTGGTCCGGCGGCGAGGGCCCGTCGAACGCGCGCCCCATGAAACGATCAAGCAGCCTGGCCGTCGCCATCGCGCGCTCCAGATAACGCCCCGCCAGCAGATATTGCCCGCCCTCGCCGTGCCCCATGGTGGCGTCCGTGATCCCATGGAAGAGGTGCACGCCTTCGATCACGCTGCGCGACACGAAGTGGGTGCGCGGCGTCCGTGAGGCGTCGCCGCGCATCTGCTTGAGACGCAGGAACAGACCGTTGAGCTGCTGCCACATCTCGGAGCTGATTTCCTCACGCGCCTGCCTGGCATTCTCGCGGGCCACCGTAATGCACGAGAGCACCGAGTTGGCATTGGCCGCATCAAAGAAGGCGGCAACCGCCAGCGACCCGGGTTCGGAGATCGGCAGTTCAAGGCTGGTGTAAAGCAGGTCGATCGTGCCGTCATCCCGCGTGGACCCGCGGCCCAGCCCGAGGTCCACGGCGACGTCGACCACACGCGCCGTGTGTTCGGCACGTTCGAGGTACCGGCTGATCCAGTAGAGCGAATCGGCGACGCGTGACAGCAGCATGTCGTCAGTCCCTTAGGACCCAGGTGTCCTTGCTGCCGCCGCCCTGAGAGGAATTCACCACAAGCGATCCCTTCCGCAGCGCCACCCGGGTAAGACCTCCCGGCACGATCCTGACCTTGTCCCCGAAGAGCACATAGGGCCGAAGGTCCACGTGTCGCGGTTCGATCTGGTCGTCGATAAGGCACGCCGCGCGTGACAGCGACAGGGTCGGCTGGGCAATGAAGTTGCGCGGGTCGGCCACGATTCGATCGCGAAAGGCCTCCCGCTCCTTCGCCGTGCTGTGCGGTCCGATCAGCATGCCGTATCCGCCGGACTCCCCGACCGCCTTCACGACCAGACTCTCGAGGTGTTCCAGCACGTAGGCCCGGTCGCTCGGGCGCTCGAGCAGGTACGTCTCAACATTGGCCAGGATTGGCTCTTCCGAGAGATAGAAGCGAATGATGGCCGGAATGTAAGCGTACAGAGCTTTGTCATCGGCCACGCCAGTGCCGATGGCATTCGATAGCGCCACGTTGCCCGCGCGGTAGGCGTTCATCAGGCCGGGAACGCCAAGAATTGAGTCAGCACGGAACGCCAGCGGGTCGATGAAGTCGTCATCCACCCGCCGGTAGATCACATCGACACGACGCAAACCGGACGTCGTGCGCATATAGACGATGTTGTCGTGGACCAGCAGGTCGCGCCCCTCGACGAGCGGCACCCCCATCTCGCGAGCGAGGAAGGCATGCTCGAAATATGCGGAGTTACCCACGCCAGGAGTGAGCACGACAAAAGTCGGCTCGGCTCGACTGAGCGGAGCCAGCGCACGGAGCGTGGCCATCAGTTCCTGCCCGTAGTGCGCGACGGGCGTCACGTTGTAGCGGTTGAAGAGACCGGGGAAGACGCGCTTGGTGACCTCCCGGTTCGCGAGCATGTACGACACGCCGCTCGGCACGCGCAGGTTGTCCTCGAGCACCACAAACCGGCCGTTCTCGAGGCGCACCAGGTCGGTGCCGGCCACCGATACGTAGATGTCGCGGTGAACTGAGACGCCTCGCATTTCGCGCCGGTAGTGCTTGCAGCTGTACACGAGAGACCGCGGAACCACACCTTCCGAGAGGATGCGCCCCTCGTGATAGATATCCTTGAGAAACAGGTTGATCGCCGTCAGTCGCTGGGTCAGGCCCCGATCGAGTGTGGCCCACTCGGCGCCGGTGATGATGCGTGGGAGCAGGTCGAACGGAAAGATGCGCTCGGCCCCCTGGTCATCCCCATAGACCGTGAACGTGATGCCCTGCGCGAGAAAGGCCTTGTCCGCCTCGGTCTGACGCCCCCTCAGGTCGGTAGCCGACGATGACAGGAGCTCGTCCAGCAGACTGCGGCAGTGCGGACGCACATCGCCGGCGGCATCGAACATCTCGTCGAACGGGGCGCCCAGTTCATACGAAGCGAACCGGGATTCCGGCCCGGGACCCGCCGAGCCCTCCTTCAGCGCAGGCGGCCCCGGTAACGATGCATGCAGCCAAGGGCCGCGGACTGTGGACCCCATCGGCGCAGCCTATGCCATTCCGACAGACTTGTCCTGATGGCGAACGATCGGGACGAATTTGTGGACGGAGAACGAATGCCTCCCGGGCAACTGTGCGCCGGAACGGACGATGGTTTTCCGCGTGGTCCATCGCAGGAAGCCGGCATCCACCAGGGTATCCAGCACTGCGCGACAGTCATCGGCCCCAAGATTCCAGCGCTTGACCGCCTGCGGCAACGTCAGTTCCATACGAGGCACGTCAGTGAACGCGGCACGCACCCTGTCGACAGCAATCGCGAATGTCATGCCTGGAACAGAGCAACTTGCGGGCCAGCATGCCCGCACCAGGCTCATGCCTCTATCTTGCACAGCCTGTGCTGGTTAGTCGTTACTGCCCGTCACGACCGAATCACTCCAGCAGGGACATGATTGTGTGTTCAGACATAACTAGCTACACCCATGTAGGTTCGGCCGAGATGAGTTCATGGGGCGACGTGCAGCGCGCTTCGCCGCGCGCTCCGGGCGCGGCTGTACAATTCCCGCACGTGCGCATCGACCATCGCCCTGGGCACCTCAATCGTTATCCCCACACGGTGCGCGCCAAGGCCGCTTCACTCCTTTGCATCGCGTTTCTGACATTTCTCCTCGGACTCGGTCGCCAGGCGATCACGGATTCCGACGAAGCGTTCTACGCGGAAGCGTCACGTGAGATGGTCGAGACCGGGGACTGGCTGACCCCGCATTTCAACTACACGGACCGGTGGCAGAAGCCGGTCCTCTACTACTGGCTCACCTCCGCCACCTACCTCGTCACCGGCCCGACGGAGTCCGCAGCGCGCTTCTGGTCCGCGCTGTCTGGTGTGGGCCTCGTGCTGCTGGCGTGGTACGCGACACGGCGCATGACCGGCGATGACGACACCGGGTGGCTGGCCGGTGCCATCACCGCCACGTCGTATGGCTACTTCGCGATGGCGCGGCTGGGCCTGCCGGATCTGCCGCTGACGTTCTTCATCTCGCTCGGGATCTGGTCTGCACTTGAGGGCCGCTGGGTGTTGGCCGGCACGGCCGCCGGTCTCGGGTTCCTCATGAAGGGCCCCGTGGCACTGGTCATCCCCGGCCTCGTGCTGCTGCCGATCTGGTGGCGCGAGGGCACGCTCCGCGCCCTGCGCGCCCGGGACCTCGCCATGGCGGCGCTTGTCTGTGTCGCTATCGCCGTGCCGTGGTACGCGGCGATGACCCTCGAACACGGCACGGCTTACCTCTCGAGTTTCTTTCTCGGCGACAATCTCGAGCGCTTCGCCACCGATCGCTTCAACGATCCACGGCCATTCTGGTTCTACCTTCCCGTCGTTGTTGGCGGGATGATGCCGTGGGCCGTATACCCGCTGGCCCTGGCCGTACGACCTGTTCGCGACGTGCTGGGCCGGCGAGTCCGCGTCACTGCTGACGAATGGCGCCTGCTCATCTGGGCCGGCGCTCCGCTCCTCTTCTACACGCTGTCGATCGGCAAGCAGCCCCGCTACATCCTGCCCGTGCTGCCACCACTGGCAATGCTGCTCGCGCGTGCGATGAAGACGGCCATGCGAACAGCCGACGCGCCCTCAGGCGGTCGACGGCCGCTGCGCATCGCCACCTGGTCCACGGCAGCGATCCTCGCCGTGCTGGCGGTCCTGCTCGTGCGCGCTCGCCCGCTCTTTCTCACGGCCTACCCGGCGGTGACGTGGCTGTCGGTGGCCGCCATAGTCACGTCTGCGACGGGACTGGCCTGGGTGGCAGGTACAGGCGCCTGGCATCGCCTGCCTCGAGCGCTGACGGCGAGCGGAGTCTCGCTCCTCCTGGCCGTGCAGTTCGGCGTGCTGTCCGGGCTCCATCCCGAGCCCGTCGAGCAGATGGCCGCCCTGGTACAGGCCAACCGCACCGCACAGGAACCGGTTGGCGCCTACGAGGTGTTCGTCCGGAACCTCGTGTTCTACACGGGCTTCAAGCAGGCGGAACTCTTTGACGAGGCGCGCGCCCTCGACTTCATCACGTCACCCGAGCGCGTACTGCTGGTGGTTCGCCCGAGCGATCGCGATCGCCTGCAGACGATCGCCGGCGTGCGGCTGCGCTCACTCGGCGCGGTGCAATATCTCGACACGGCACGGCTGCGGCTCGGGACGCTGCTCTCGCCGATCCCGACGCAGGATCTGGAGACCGTGCTGCTCGTCACGAACCGGTAGCACCGGTCGACGCACGGCGGTTACGGGAAGATCTTTCCGGGGTTGAGGATGTTGTGCGGGTCGAACGCGGCCTTGATGCGCTTCATCAGCGCCATCTCGTCGTCCGACAGCTCAAGACCGATGTAGGGCTTCTTGGCGAAGCCGATGCCGTGCTCGCCGCTGATCGAGCCTTCCAGGGCCACCACCCGTTCAAACAGAACGCGCTCGGCCTGCCGGGCCCGTGCCAGCTCCGCCTGATCAGTCGGATCAACCATCAGGTTGACATGGATATTGCCGTCACCGGCGTGCCCGAATGACGCGATCGTCAGCCGGTACTCACGACGGATTTCCTCGACGGCCGCAAACAGCTGCGGCACGCGTCCACGCGGCACGACGACATCGTGATTGATCTTCAACAACCCGGTCGCCCGTAACGCCATCGACCCCTGGCGCCGCACCGCCCAGATCTGCTCCCGCTCCGCGGCGTCGGCGGCGCGCCTGAACACCGTGGCGCCCACGGCCGCGCACGCCTCTTCCACGCGCGCGATCTCCTCCGCGACAGCCGCGGGCATGCCGTCCGCTTCGACAATAACCAGCGCACGGGTCCCGGCGGGGGCCAGCGCGGCGCCCGTGTGCTTTTCAATCGCCCGCAGCGTGTCCTCGTCGATGAGCTCAATGGCCGCGGGCACGACGCGCCTGGCAATCAGCGCCGAGACGGCATTCACGGCGTCGTCGATGCTGCGGAACATCGCCAGCGCCGTGGCATAGGCGGGAGGCTTCGGCACGAGTCGGAGCGTGACCCTGGTGATGATCGCGAGTGTCCCCTCGGAGCCCACCAGCAGCTGCGTGAGGTCGTAGCCGACGACGTTCTTCACCGCCTTCGAACCGGTGTGCACGATCTCCCCGGTTGGCAGCACGGCCTCGAGGGCCAGCACGTAGCGCTTCGTCGTACCGTACTTGAAGGCGCGCGGGCCGCCCGCGCATTCCGCGACGTTGCCCCCCCTCGACGCCTGATCGAGGCTGGCAGGATCCGGCGGATAAAACAGCCCCACCGCCTCCACCGCGCGCTGCAGGTCCCCATTGATGACGTTCGGCTCGACGACGGCGAGCAGGTTGATCTGGTCGATCTCGAGAATGCGGTTCAGCCGCTCCATCGACAGCACCACACCGCCGGAGGTCGGCACCGCGCCGCCGGTATAACCGGTGCCGGCGCCCCGAACGACGAGCGGAATCCGTCGATCGTGACAGAGCCTGGCGATGCGGGAGATCTCAGCGGAGCTGGCGGGGATGACGACCACGTCGGCCGGATGCCCCTTGCCGAGAGCATCGACGCCGTAGGTGTGACGAGACACATCGTCGGACCGGACGTACGCCGATCCGACGATGTCCTGGAGTGCGGAGAGAAGATCCGTTGTGACCTTCGCGTCCTGGAGAGTTAGCGCGCCTTCGCGGGCTGGAGCGATTCCGCGAAGCGCAGAATCCGGTCCGCCCCTTCGCGCAGCTGCTCCATCGAGGTCGCGTATGAGATGCGCAGGTAGCCCGGCGCATCAAAGGCCTCGCCGGGCGTCACAACGACGTATTCCTTCTCGAGCAGCGCCTGTGCGAAATCGGTCGACGTCTTCAGTCCGTCCGGTGACAGAAGGCCCGAGATATCCGGGAACAGATAGAACGCCCCCTTCGGCTTCACGCACTTGATGGCCGGGTTCGCGGTGAGCCAGGCGTGGATGTTGTCGCGCCGCACACGATACTCGTTGAGCATCGCCGTCACGGCATCCTGCGGACCAGACACCGCCGCCAGCGCGGCCTTCTGCGTGATCGAGCAGATATTCGACGTCGACTGCCCCTGAATGATGTTGAAGGCCGCCGTCAGTTCCTTTGACGCAATTGTCCAGCCGCAGCGCCACCCGGTCATCGCGTAGGCCTTGGAGGCCGATCCGCAGAGCACCGTCCGATCGCGGTGCTTGGCGAAGAGCACCTTCGGCAGATTGTGCGGCACGTCCTCGTAGATCAGCTGCTCGTAGCAGAGGTCAACGATGACCCAGATACCACGCTTGGCGGCGGCATCAGCAATCGCGGAGACCGTGTTCTCGTCAACGAGCGCACCGCTCGGGTTGGCCGGCGAATTGATGATGATGGCCTTGGTCTTCGGCGTGATGGCCGCGATGATCTGCTCCGCGTGCACCGCGAAGGCGTCCTCGGATCGGCTCTGCACGATGACCGGCACGGCGCCGACCAGCTTGACCTGCTCGGGAATCGTCGGCCAGTACGGGGCGTGCGTGATCACCTCGTCACCGGGATTGAAGAGCGCCAGCGCCGTGTTGAAGAGCGCCTGCTTGCCGCCGACGGTGACCAGCACTTCCGCGGCCGTGACGTCGATGCCGTACTGCGCGTTATAGCGGTCGGCGATCGCCTGGCGCAGTTCCGGAATGCCCGGCGCCGGCGTATAGCGCGTGAAGTTGGCGTCGATGGCCGCTTTGCCTGCCGCCTTGACATGCTCCGGCGTCGGAAAGTCGGGCTCGCCCGCGCTGAAATCGACCACGTTGAACCCGGCGCGGCGGAGCCGTTCCGCCTCGGCGGCCACCTTCAACGTGGCCGACACCGACACCTGCGCCATGCGCTCTGCAAGGATCCCCATTACCTTTTCACTCCTGCGTCCTGTTTCTTCTTCATCCACGTCTCGACCACCGACGGCACCAGCCCACGCACATCACCACCGAGGCTGAACACTTCCTTGATCAGCCGCGAACTCAGATAGGTGTACTGCTCCGCCGGCATCATGAACACCGTTTCGAGCGTCGGTTCGAGATGGCGGTTCATCAGGGCCATCTGGAACTCGTACTCGAAGTCCGATACGGCACGCAGTCCGCGCACGATGGCGCTGGCGCGGTGGTGCCGGGCGTGCGCCACGAGCAGCCCGTCAAAGGCATCGACCTCGACGTTGGGGTACTCGCGGAACACCTCGCGAATAATGGCGATGCGCTCCTCCGAGGAAAACAGGGGCTTCTTCTCGGAATTCAGCAGCACCGAGACGACAATGCGCTCGAACAGGTGGGCACTGCGGAGAATGATGTCCACGTGGCCGTTCGTCAGCGGATCGAACGAACCAGGGAAAATGGCCACGCGGCCGGCCGGCGGCTCGAAGGGAGTCATGTACTCGTACTGTCCTTCATGAAGGTCAGCGTGCTGTCGCCGGACACCACGTCCCGGACCCGCGTCAGCACGTCCGGTATCTCGGGGTTGCGGCGGGTGGCCCGTTCGAGGACCAGCAGTCCACCCTCGGCCAACCGCGAAGCCGCGGCGGCGAGCGCGTCAGCCACATTGTTTGCGTCATACGGCGGATCCAGGAGGATCAGGTCGAAACGCGCGCTCGCCGGCAGCCGGTGGAGCGCGGAGACGATGTCACCGCAGTCGATAGTATAGCCCTGCTCCACCCCGCAGGCAGCGAGGTTCTGCCCGACGAGGGCCGCGGCGCGGCGATCCTTTTCGATGAATGTCACGTGAGCCGCCCCTCGGCTAAGCGCCTCGATGCCCACGGCCCCGGTACCCGCGTAGCCGTCCAGGACGCGCGCCCCGGCCATGCGCGGCGCCAGGACGTTGAACAGCGTCTCGCGCAGCTTGTCTGAGGTGGGCCGCAACCCGTCCCAGGTCGGCGCCTTGAGGCGGCGCCCCTTCAGCGTCCCGGCGATCACACGCACTACCCCACCTCGATCAGGCCGAACTGCCCCTGCCAGCGCTCCTGCACGAACCGGAGAAGCGAGGCATCGATCCCTTCCTCCTGCACCAGGCGCCGCGCTTCGGCGTGGGCGCGCTCCATGATGTCGCGGTCCCGGACGAGATCGCCTGTCCTGAGCTTCGGCAGACCGGATTGGCGCGTGCCGAAGAAGTCTCCTGGGCCCCGCAGTTCCAGATCGCGCTCCGCGATGGCGAAGCCGTCCGTCGACGCCGCCATGGCCTTCAACCGCTCGCGCGCATCGTCGGTCCAGGGCGACTGATACAGGAGCACGCAGTGCGACTCCCAGCGGCCGCGTCCGACGCGGCCGCGCAACTGATGAAGCTGCGACAGGCCGAAGCGCTCCGCGTGCTCGACGACCATCACCGAGGCATTGGCGACGTCCACGCCGACTTCGACCACGGTCGTGGTGACGAGGATGTGGATCTGCCCGGCCGCAAACGCCTGCATGACGCGGTCCTTCGCGTCCTGCTTCATGCGCCCGTGCAGGAGCGCGACACGGTAGGCCTGAAAGACCTCCGCCTGCAGGTGGTCAGCCATCTCGGTGGCCGACTTGAGGTCGATCTTCTCGGACTCCTCCACCAGCGGATAGATGATGTAAGCCTGCCGGCCGGCATCGAGCTCGTGGCGAATCAACTGGTAGACCTCGTCGCGCCGCGACTCCGGTGTCACGTGCGTGCGGACCGGCGTCCGTCCTGGCGGCAGATCCGGAATCTTCGACACGTCGAGCTCACTGTAGTCCGTCAGCGCGAGCGTCCGCGGGATGGGCGTTGCCGTCATCAGCAGCACATCCGGGCGCAGCCCCTTGCCGCGCAGCGCCGCGCGCTGCGCGACGCCAAAGCGGTGCTGTTCGTCGATCACCACCAGCCCGAGTTTGTGGAACGCCACCTTCTCCTGCACGAGCGCATGCGTGCCGACGACGAGATGGGTAGTGCCCCGTTCGATGTGCGAGAGCATCGCCTGCTTCTCGAGGCCAGGCGTGTGACCGGTCAGCAAATCGACGCGAAACCGCGATGACGACAGCAGCCTCGCGAGATTGCCGTAGTGCTGCACCGCCAGGATTTCCGTCGGGGCCATGAACGCGACCTGCAGGCCGTTCTCCATCGCCACGATCGCCGCCAGCAGCGCCACGATCGTCTTGCCCGCGCCAACGTCACCCTGGAGTAACCGGTGCATCGG
>CANJYC010000019.1 GCA_947478985.1 Acidobacteriota bacterium
GGGCGCCGTGATCTTTTTTGTCCTGATGTGCCTGCCGACGGTGCCGTACTTCTATTTCCTGGCGCAGGGCGGCGACTGGGAGCCTGGCGTGGTGGCGGCCGGCTATGTGGGGCTGCTGCTGCTGGCCGCGACGGAGATTGCGATCGGGCTGTTCGTCTCGTCACTGTGCGAGAACATGCTGGTGTCGGCGATGTGCACGTACGGCGTGCTCGTGGCCTTGAACTTTGTCGACACATCCGCGTCGCTCGCGCAGTCGATTTGGGTCGATTTCATTCAGTTTCTCTCCTTCTTCTCGCACTACTCGGAATTTGCGCGCGGCGTGGTCGCGCTGCGCGACATCACCTATTTCGGTGGATTCCTCGTTCTGGCGCTGTTCCTGACGCAGCGGTCGATCGAGGCCATTCGCTTCAAGCGCAGCTGACATGAAGCGCTATCTCTCCATCCCCGGCGCGCTGCTGCTTATCGTGGCGTTCATGCGCGCCAGCCTCAACGTGGAGTGGGACACGATCAGCATGTCCCTGGCCGCGTCAGGGGCGGTCATCGTGGTATTGACCGCCGTCTGGAACCGGCGGGAAGTCATCGAGTGGATCCGCGATCCGCGCGGGATCTTCGCGGTCACGACCGGGGTGTCGGTCGCAGCGTTCATTGCGGCGTTGGTGATGGTCAACATCGCCGTCTGGTACAACCCGTGGAGCGTCGATCTGACTGCCAACGGTCGCAACCAGGTCAGCCAGGGGACCAGGGACATGCTCGGTCGCCTCCGCGAGCCCGTCACGTTGCGGGAGTTCGGACGCGCGTCAGATCCGAAGACGGAACAGCTCCTGCACGGGTTTGAGCGGGAAACGCCGCGCATTCGTGTCGAATTCGCCGACGTGGATCGTCAGCGCGAGATGGCCGTGAAATACGGTGTCATCAAGCTCGGCACGGTGATTGTCCTGGCTGGGGACAAGTTCAGGAAGATCGAGGACCCGAACGAACAGGCACTCATGACCGCAGTGCTGCAAGTCACGAGCAAAGAGGATCGGGTTGTCTGCTTCGTCACCGGGCACGGCGAGCGCGGGATTGCGAATGAAAGCCCGAGCGGCCTCTCGCGGTTGAACGCGACGCTTGAAGCGTCGAATTACCGGACCGAACGTGTGAGCCTTCTCGAGGGAGAAGTGCCGACGCAATGCGCGGCCCTCGTGGTGCCGGGTGCACGCCAGGAATTCGCGCCTGGTGAGATGGACCGGCTGACAAACTATTTGGGCAGGGCCGGCCGAATCGCATTCCTGCTGGAGCCCGATCCCCTGCCGTCGTTTCACGACTGGCTGACCGAGAGGGGAATCGAGCCGCTACCGGGCTCGATCGTCGACGCCAGCGGCGCTGGTCGTTCAGTGGGCGGCGGACCTCGCACGACACTGGCGCTCTCGTATGGCAGCCATCAGATCACGCGTGGCTTCGAGGTCGCCACCTTGTTTGAGGGTGCACGGCCGCTCCGCATGGTCGAACAGCCGCAGTTCGGCGGCAAACCGCTCGCCCTTGCGCAGACCGGCGCTCGGACTTTTTCCTCGGTCAGCACGGAACCGGCGCCGACGCTCGATACCGCGCGGGGGGATACGAACGGGCCATTTTCACTGGCGGCTGTGACGAGTATTGGTGGCGTCAATCAAGTCGACCAGCAGGTGCGGATAGTCGTCATCGGCGACTCCGACTTCATTTCCAACGCGTTCGTCGGGCGGCAGGGAAATCGCGACTTCTTTCTTCGCGGTCTCTCCTGGCTCCTTGGTGAAGAAGAGGCCACGATTGTCGCGGTCGACGGACGGCAGAACCGGCGTATTGAGTTGACCGAGCGCACCCGCGCACTGATGTATATTATTGACCTTGGAGTTCTTCCGTTACTTCCATTGGTGGCCGGAGTCGTAGTCTTTATCAGGAACCGTGGGAGATAGCTCTATTTTGGGGAATGACTTAGACCGAAACGAAGGCGATGGTAAAACCGTGCAGCTGAGGCAATTTCTCGCGCTTGCGGTGCTAACGGCCGGCTTTTCAGTGGTGGTCATTGCTGGACAATCTCGTCCACTTCAACCACTTACGGTGACGCAGCTTGAGGGCGTGGCCGCGCGTCCGGCGGTTGGGTCGGCATCGCAGCCCATCGCTGAAAGTCCATCCGGTCAAGTGGCTTCAGGGCAGATTGCCGCGCAGGCGTCCTCTCCGCAGCGGTTGCCGTCCATGCCCGTGATCCAACTCGACGAGCAGCAGGGCCACCCGGAACTGGACGGGCCGCGGCTGTCGCTGAGTTTTTCGGAGCCGGTGCCGATCATGAACATCCTGATGACGCTGGTGCGGGACACCTCGCTCAGCATCATCCCGGCTCCTGCGCTGGCGCAGACGTTCATCGGTGAACTGAAGAACGTCACCCTTCGTGAAGCGCTCGACATGATGCTGGAGCCGCTCGAGCTTGACTACACGGTGCGGGGCAACGTCATCCGCGTGTTCAAGCGCGAGCCGGAGACGCGGCTGTACAGCATTGACTGGGTCATGACTCAGCGTTCGGGCAGCCGATCGTTGGCTGCATCCTCAAGCGCTGCAGGCGGCGGTGCAGGTGGAACCGGCGGCGCTGCAGGCGGTGGCGCAGGTGGTGGCGGTGTGGGTGGCGGCGGAACTGGCGGAGGCAGCTCGGCGCAGGTGAGCGGGACCGATTCGCCAGATGTTCTTTCGGCCCTTGAGGATGGCATCAAGGCACTGCTCTCCGAGGACGGGAAGTTCAATCTCGACAAGACGGCCGGGCTGTTGCAGGTGACCGATCGCGCGAGCCGACTCGACCGAGTCGAGCAGTATCTGGATGCCGTGATGCTTCGCGCCACGCGCCAGGTGCAGATCGAGGCGAAGATCGTCGAAGTTGAGCTGCGCGAAGAGTTCTCGGCCGGCATCAACTGGAACAGCATCATGCGGACGCTGGGCAACACGCTCAAGGCGTCGCAGGGAGGCATTGCGCCGGCCACCGGGGGAGGCTTCACCCTGGCGCTGCAGGCGGGTGACTTCACCGCGCTCCTTAATGCCTTTGCCACGCAGGGTGTCGTCAATGTGTTGTCGAGCCCACGTGTGATGGCGATGAACAATGAGCCGGCGATCATGCGGATCGGCACGCAGGACGTGTATTTCGATACGACGACGCAGGTAAATGCGCTGTCCGGGGAAATCCTTCAGTCGAGCGTGCGGCCCAACTCGATTACCGAAGGGGTCGTGCTCAGTGTTACGTCGCAGATCAGCGCCGACGGCATCATTCACATGAGCATCAACCCGAGCATCACCGAAAAGACTGGTGTGGCGACCTCGCGGCTCGGCGACAACGTGCCGATCATCAGCGTGCGCGAGACCGACACGCTGGTTCGCGTGCGGCAGGGAGAGACGGTGGTCATCGCCGGGCTGATGCAGGACCGCGCGAGCAAGGATCAGTCGCAGGTTCCGGTCCTTGGCGACCTGCCGCTTGTCGGGAACCTGTTCAAGCGTACCGAGAAGCGGCGCGTCAAGACCGACCTCGTAATTCTCCTCACGCCGACCATCATGGGGCCGAGCGATCTCGCCACTACCGTCCAGCGCGAGCTGCTGCGTATCGATGATGCGCGAAGTGGTGCGGCGCAGAAGATGCGCTGATGTACGAAGAGTATTTCGGCTTTCTCGAGAAGCCGTTCAGCCTCACGCCTGATCCGAAGTATTTGTACGGCAGCGCTTCACATGCGAGCGCGTTCGAGCTGCTGCAGTACGCCTTGGAGCGCCGCGAGGGGTTCGTCGTCATCACCGGCGACATCGGCACTGGCAAGACCACCCTCTGTCGCGCCCTGCTCGAGCAGACAGACAAGACGACCTTCACGGCCCTGCTGCTGAATCCGTTTCTGTCGGAGGAGGATCTCCTTCGCACGATTCTCCAGGACCTCGGAGTGGTGTCGCGCGGCGAGGATCGCAGCGGGCGCAAGCCGAGCAAGCAGGAACTGATCAGCACGCTTCACGACTTCCTTCTGTCGCTGGTGCCGCTTCGCGCCCGTGCGGTGCTGATCATTGACGAGGCGCAGAACTTACCGCTGCCGATTCTGGAGCAGATCCGGATCCTGTCGAACCTCGAGACGGACAAGGACAAGCTGCTGCAGATCATCCTCGTCGGTCAGCTCAATCTGATTCCCCTGTTGCGGTCGGAGGAACTGCGCCAGCTCGACCAGCGCGTGTCCATTCGCTATCAGCTGACGCCGCTGAGCGCCCAGGAAGTGGCCGCCTACGTCTCACATCGCCTCCACGTCGCCAACGCGACCAGGCCCGTGACGTTCGAGCCGGACGCGATCGAGCAGGTGCATCTCTATTCCGGCGGCATCCCTCGCCTGATTAACCTGATCTGCGATCGATCGCTGCTTGGTGCCTTTGCGGCGCAGACGACGCGCATCGATGCGGATATCGTCAATGCTGCGGCCGAGGGGCTCGACCTGCAGGTTGCGCCGCGGGTGCGCACCGGATGGTTCAGCCGATTCCGGCGAAGTGCGGTGTAATGAGCGTATGCCAATGAGCGGCATCCCATGAGTGTCGTGCTCGACGCGCTCCACCGGGCACGGCAGGGCCGCTCGCCTGTGTCGTCCACGCGTCCGCCGTCCATCCCGGCGGGATTGCGTGTCGGGACTGGGCCACGTCCGAAAGTCAGTCCACCTCGCCAGGTGCCCTGGGGGCCGCTGATTGCCCTGGTGCTCGCCGGGGCGGCCATCTGGGCTGGCGTGCAGTTTGGGCCGGTGCTGCTCCGGCAGCGACGCGCCACGACTGCGGCCGCGGCTCAGGCCGCGCGCGCGGCCGCACAGGCGGCACAAGCCGCGCAGGCAGCCGTCGCGAAGCCGGCCCAGCCGACGATTTCCGACATGCTGGCGCGCATGCAGGAGCCGCAGGTGATCGCGCCGCGCGCTATGGGCAGACCGACTTCCGCGACGGCCACGCCACAGCGACCCGTACGTCCGTCGGCTCGTGCGGCAGTCGTGCCACCGCCGCGGCCGCTGCTGGTGGCCACGCCCGCACGGGCGCTCACGGCGGTGCCTTCCGCAGTGGCCACGTCATCCCCAACTGTCGACGACTTCGCGCTCGCCGTGCGGTACCACGGCCTTGGCAACTTCGAGCAGGCGCTCAAGCACTATCTTGCCGTGCTCGATCGGGAAGAGTTCAATGTCGAGGCGCGCAACAACCTCGGGTTGCTCTATCACGAGCGTGGGCTCGTGGCCGAATCGGTGGACCAGTTCCGGCGGGCGATTCTGATTAACCCCTCATACCTGAAGGCGCGCGGTAACCTCGCCGTCGTCCTGATGAACGCGGGACGCCTTCCGGAAGCCCGTGCGGAGCTCCGGGCCGCGCTGGTCATGGCACCGCGCAATGTCGACCTGCTGGTCAACATGGCGCTCGTGGACAAGGCCGATCATCTGCCAGACCAGGCGCGCGAGACGCTCATCAAGGCGCTGGGCTATGAACCGAAGCATGCCGTCGCGCACTACAACCTGGCCATGCTCTATGAAGAGAACGGCGACCTCGCGAAGGCCACCGACCACTACACTGAGTTTCTGAAGTATGCGGGCCCGGAACACGGGGCCTTGCTCTCGGATGTTCAGCGCAAGATTGACGCGCTGATGCCGAGATAGTTCGACCTCGCCGGGTCTTAATCCCCTTCCCGTACTTACAAAAAACGCCACCCGTGGTCGGTTGGGCGACACGACGTGTCGACATTCCGACCAGGCTATGGAACTCTACGGCCCGATCTACGCACAAATTCACACTTCCTAAGCTCTGATTCGGTGGATCGTGGCTTGCTTAAGCCATGTTGCCGGATTGACTCAGGTGTACTTGATATGACATTTGAGTCCCTCTGGAGCCATGGTGACGTTGCACACGGTGGCACTTGATCTTCTGTGAAGACCAGGAAAATCAGTGTGCAACAGTATGGGTTTTCGGTAGGATTTAGGTGAGCTGAGGCACTCATGGACGAGCACGGCATGACAGTAACGGCCGTCGAGCGCTCCCGACAGTGTTGTTCCCGCGTTGGCCTCGCTTCCGAAATCATTCCGACGTGTGTTCGCGGTTCATTCCAGGTGCAGGCTTCGGGTTGTGGCCGTGTCTGGTGATCTGATGGCTCCGGCGACGATTAGGTTCATACAGTGATGAAAAGATTTGCTTTGATTCCCCTCCTGGTGCTGGTGGCCGCGGTTTGTGCCGTTGCGCCCGCGGGTGCCCAGGGTCCACCCGCCCCGCCCGAGAGCGCCAATATCCAGAACTGGGATATCTATGCGGCCACCGGAGGTGGCGCCAACGGGACGCAGAATCCCGTGGCGTTCGGCGCGCACCCCACGGATGGCACGCTGTGGTTCGTGGCGCAGAATCCCGCGCTTCGCTTGGGTAATCTGAACCCGAACGCCGCCCTGAACAACTATCGCCAGTGGACGCTTCCGGCCGGCGTGACTGGTACGGCCAATGGCGTGGCGGTCAGTGGCAATGACGTCTGGATGACTGTCGGCAACAAGGTCATCGCCAAGATTCGCCGTGGCAACGGCCAGGAAGTGTTCCGCACGTTCACTTTGCCTGCTGGACTTGGAACGACTTTGGCCCAGCGCCTTGCCGTGACCGCGGATGGCCAGTTCGCCTATGTGCCCGTGAAGGCCGATGGCTCAGGCAGCGGTCCCGAGACGAGCATCTACCGGATTCCCAGAGGTGGGGACACCGTGGGAGCGACGGTCACCGCCACTCGCTGGCTCGTCAACAGCAGTTCCAACATCGACGACCCGCGGCATATCGTGATTGACGGCGCGGGCATGGTCTGGATGGCCAATGCTAATTCGCGCGGACGCATTCAGCGCCTTGACCCCACCGCGGTACCAGACGAGTTCGGTATCCCGCCAAACGTAAAGACGTGGGTGCTTCCGTCCGGTCAACCGCCGTTCGTGGGACTCTTCGTCATCAATGGTCCTGGTGCCGGCACCGGCGCGGCCAAGGTCTGTGCGGTGATGGAAGGGCAGTTGACCAGCACTAGCGGCAACACGACCTGCCTGGACGTGGCCACCAACACCCTGTCAACGTTTGTCTGCACGAATGGATCGTCGTGCCTGGAACTGCCCCAGGAACTGGCCCTCAATGCTGCTGGCGATCGCCTGGCTCCGGAGCGGGGCCGCGATCACGTATCGTTCGTCAGCCAGGCGTCGGCCGTGTCGACGTTCACATTCAATCCCCCGGCGTCGGGCCCGAGCGCGCTCGCTATTCTCTCGTTGAACCTGACCTCGCTTGCCTCCGTGGACAGTGCTGTTGTGACGCCCACGACGATTACGGTAACGCCGAGCGCGGTCACCACCGTTGCCGCAGTGTCCGCTGGCGAACCCGGTCACGTGAACTTTCCACTGGGAGTGAACTCACACCCGCTGGGCATTTCGCCGGCGTCGGCTGATGACGGCACGCCAGGCAGCGGCACCTTCTTCATTGCGCAGTCGTTCTCAGACGGTGTCAATGCCCCGATTCCTGGCGCCGTTATTACCAAGCTCATTCTTGGGGGCACACCCGTTCCGGCCTTCCAGGTACAGCCGACCGCGCTCCCGTTTACGGTACTCCTCGGCGGCACCGTGCCGGAGCCTTCCGAGATCGCCGTGTCGCGCTCCGGCGGTGGTGACCCGTTGTCGTGGCAGGCGACGCTGCGGAACCACGCCGCGTGGCTGACGCTCGCCTCGTCCCCGGAGTGCGCCACTCCGGGATTCACCGCGTGCGGGTCGACGGCATCGCCGGCCACCGGATTGGGCCTCGCCTTCAATCAGGCTGCGGTCAGTGCCCTGGCGATCGGCACGTACACGGAATTCATCGACATCGTGGACCCGGACGGCATTGCAGCACCCGTGAGCGTGGAAGTGACGCTGTCCGTTGTGCGGCGCCCGGTCATGACACTGAGTCCGACGCCGCCGGCGAAACTCCACTTCGTCGCCGTGAATACCGACACGGTGCTCCCGGGTGCACTGCCGGTTGTCATCTCGAGCACCTGCCCGGCTTGCACGCCGGACGAGGCGCTGCTGCACTGGACGGCCACGCTGGACCTGAGCGTCCCCGCGACGCTGACCAACACCGAGACGCTGGAAACGAGCCGCCAGGAGGCCAGTGGTCCGCGCGCGGAATTGTCCGGCACCGGGCCGGCGATTCTGGAACTGCAGATCGAGTGCCTCTCGACGGACGCCTGCATTCCGAGCAATCCCGTCGTGATTGAGGGCGCGCTGGTCATCACGTCCAGCAACGCTGTCAACGCGCCGCAGAGCATCCCGATCGAATACGACGTGACGGATGTCACGCAGGCGCTCGTGATAGACAAGACGGCCCTGCAGTTCAGCGCGAAGCGTGGCAGCACCAATACGCTCACCGACACGATTACGCTGACCAACCGCGGCGCCAGCGCGCTCAACTGGGGATCGGCGAGTCCCTATGTCAACGACCAGTTCGAAAACAATGCGGACTTCCATCCACCGTTGCCGTCGTGGCTGACCCTGTCGCCCAGCCAGGGCACGCTTCCCGCCGGTGGATCCGTGGATATCGTGGTCGCCATCAACACAGCGAACGCGGCGTTTGCTGAGGCAGGCACGTATAACGCGACGATTGCGCTGGATGACGATCCGGGCGATTCGCCGCCCGCCGTGGTCGGCGTGGTGGTGAAGATTGTCGCCGGGCAGGTGGCGCTGACGCCTGCCACGACGTTTGCGGCTCCGGTCACGACCACGGCGGCTCAGGGCGCCGTGGCGACCCACCCGTTCACGGTGTCGAATCCGGCGCCTGGCGACAGCCCGATCACCTTCACGCCGCGTGTGGTGATGAACATCGGTTCCGGCTGGCTCCGTGTCGTGCCGGCGGGGGCGGTCACCGTGCAGCCTGGAGAATCGGCCACCTTTGACGTTGAGACCGATGCGGCCGGACTGGCCCCTGGTGATTACACCGGCCAGGTCATCATTGAGGACCTGACGGCGCGCAATCTGTCACAGACCCTGTTCGTCGCTCTCCATGTCAATGCGGCCGGGATCCTGACGGTGACGCCATCAACAGTCACCGAGCATGTCATCTACGGTTCGACGACGCCGATTCTGTCGGCGGCGACGGTCGGCAACGCAAACAGCACACCGTTCGCGTTCACGTCCGAGGTGTCTGCAGGTGCGCCGTGGCTCACAATCGTCGGGCCTTCGAGCGGCAGCGGCGTTGTGCTTGGTGCGCCCGCCTCGCTGCAGTTGAACATTGATCCGACCGGCCTCGCGGTCGGCACCTACACCGGGACTGTGACCGTCACGGCTCCCACGGCAGGGAACCCGCCGCAAAGTGTCACGGTGACCCTTGTGGTTTCCCCTGCGGGTGTCCTGATTGTGACGCCCTCGACAGTCACAGAGCATGCGAACGTCGGTTCGACCACGCCAATTCTGTCTGCCGCGACGGTCGGCAATGCGAACAGCACGCCGATTGACTTCACGTCCGAGGTAGTTGCGGGAGCGCCGTGGCTCACCATTGTCGGGGCCTCGAGCGGCAGCGGCGTCGTGCTGGGTACGCCCTCCTTGCTGCAATTACGCATGGACCCGACCGGTCTCGCGATCGGCACCTATACCGGGACCATCACCGTCACGGCTCCCACGGCAGGGAACCCGTCGCAGAGCATCACCGTGACCCTTCATGTCGCGGCCGTCAATGCCCCGCCGGTGGCCATCGGTGGCACCTTGACCACCAACGAGGACACGGCGGCATCGAGCAGCGTGAGCGCGACCGACCCGAACGGCGACACCGTCTCCTTCACGGTGACGACGCTGCCGGCGCACGGCGTGCTGAACTTCAACTCGGCGACGGGCGCTTACACCTACACGCCCGCGACGAATTATTCAGGGTCGGACAGCTTCGCGTTCTCGGCAAGCGACGGGTTGCTCTCGAGCAACGCGTCGGTCGCCATCACGGTGATTCCGGTGAACGACCCGCCGGTGGCGGCGAATGACTCCGCGACCACGGCGCTGAACACGGCCGTGACGGTTAATGTCCTGGCCAACGATAGCGATATCGAAGGTGGAGCGCTAACCCCGGCGCTGGTGACCGGCGCCGCGCACGGCACGGTGACGACTGTGCCCGGCGGGTTCCTGTATACGCCGACAACCGGCTACTCGGGTCCGGATAGCTTCACCTACAGGGTGAACGACGGCTCCGCGAACAGCAACGTGGCGACGGTGAACATCACGGTGACGGGAGGGACCAACCGGGCACCCGTGGCGGTGAACGACAGCTACAGCGGACAGTGGAACACGCCGCTGACCGTGGCGCCGAACGGTGTGCTCGCGAATGACACCGACGCGGACGGCAATACGCTGACGGCCATCAAGCTGACGAATCCAAGCCAGGGGACGGTCACGTTCAACGCGAACGGCGGATTCACCTACATGCCTGTGGCGAACTTCTCAGGCTACGTCTCGTTCACCTATAAGGCGAACGACGGGCTCGTCGACAGCAACGTGGCCACGGTGAGCCTCCGCATCCTGTCACCGTGCAGCCGCGACGACGACCGGGATAACGACGATCGCGATGGTCGCCTGGGCGACAGGGACGACCGCGGCCGCGGCAACGACGATCACGACCGTGGTAGGAATGGACACCACGACGGCGATGGTTGCGAGCGCGATCGCGAGAATCACAAGCGGGATCGCAGGGGACGAGAAGATGCGGATTGGGATGATTGCCGTGCCGGCACGCCCATGGCGCACACAGACAGCTACGCGACGTACAAGAACACGCCGCTGACGGTCAGTGCGTCCACTGGCGTCCTGAAGAACGACGGTTTGTATGCGAAGGTGGCCCAGCTCTTCAGCAATCCGGCGCACGGGACGGTGACGCTGGCGGCCGACGGCAGCTTCCTCTACACGCCAACGCTGAACTTCGTCGGCACTGATACCTTTACCTACGTGCCGAGAAGTGCGACCAACGTTGCGGGTGCGGTCACAACCGTCACCATCTCCATCAAGGCCGTCAGTTGGCGGATGACCGGCGGTGGCAGCGTCTACACCACAGCCGGTGCCCGCGTGACGCATGGCTTCGAACTGCACTGCGATGTAACGGCCCTGCCCAACAACATCGAAGTGAACTGGGGCAAATCGGATCGCTTCAAGCTGGACAAGGTGCTGTCTGCAAGGTGCTTTGACGACCCGGCCATCGCAGCGAAGCCACCCGTGGTCCCCTTTGATACCTACGTTGGAACCGGAATTGGTTCCTACAACGGCAAGCCAGGCGCCACGATTACCTGGACCTTCACCGACGCAGGCGAACCTGGCAAGAACGACTCCGCCACGATGGTGATCAAGGATGCCAGTGGCAGAGTCGTGCTGACGGTGAGCGGAAACCTGAAGAGCGGTAACCAACAGGCGCACGCTGGCGGTGATGGCGACGACAGTTGTTTCGGCGACCATGACGGCGACGGGGATCACGACGCGAATGATGAATCCCGCCATCGTCCCAAGTACGACCGCGACTAGCCGCTGACGTCGCTCAGGCACCGTCCGAGGCGTCTTTACACAATTGCCCAACGCCGCCAAGTCCCGTACGGGGCCTGGCGGCGTTCTTCTTTTCGCCCCACCACAAACTGTTGCGATCGTCGGCCTGATCAGCCTCCACAATCTGTGGCCTCTCGCCCAGATGTCCTATGTAAGTCCTTATTAATCAATGCCTTAATAAGGCAAAGCGTCCCGGCATAGCCGTTGCTGTTTGTCCGGCCAGATGAAGTCTTCCATGTGGTCACGAGCGGGCGGCGAGCGCGGCATCACCATCATCGAGATGACGGTGGTGCTGTCTGTGATGTTCATCCTGGCAGGGGCGATGAGCCCGATCGTGTCGGAGTCGGTCGATACCGCTCGAATGATCAAGGCCGCCAACGACGCCAAGATGATTGCGGCCGGCATGATCGCCTTCGAAAAGGACATGGGGTCCTCCGCGCTGGTCAACACGGCGAGCGCGCCGGCAGGTTCGAATCTGGACCCGGCCTTCTCTCAGGCGGCGATGCCAGACGTCATGGTCACCTCCGGTGAGGCACCTCAGATAGAAGGGGACAACGCCATCGCGGTGACCCCGGCCAATCTTCCTGCACAGCTCGGCCTGAACGCTCCGCGCGCACGCGGTGGGCGGTCGACCCGCGCCGGACGGCGTCGCTGGCTTGAGGCGGCGACGGGCCTCATCGAGGACCACCTCATCGCCAACCGCGCCGGCTACCGCATGAAGCGGCCTGAAGAGGGCGAAGGCGGCTGGAACGGCCCCTACCTCAGCAAGGGCGTGAAGGCCGATCCGTGGGGCAAGCGCTACCAGGTCAACATGCTCGGCTTCGACGGCGGCGTGACTGCCGCCGACGCCAACGGCAACGCGCGTCACGCGGTGTTCGTGGTGTCGGCCGGCGGGAATGGCGTCATCGAGACCCCGTTCGACCAGCCGATCGACGATGCGCAGATCTTCGGCGACGACATCGGCATCCGCATCCAGTAGTCATGAACGCTTCCTTCATGTCCCAGCGCGGCTTCACGATCTTCGAGATCGTGCTGTCGCTCAGCATCACGATGGTGCTGATGGCAGGCCTGCTTCCCGCAATGACATCGACGATTAGGGATGCACGGACGGCGCGGGCGACCACCGACATGACCGACCTGGGGCTGCAGATTAATCAGTTCCTGACGGACACCGGGAACACACTCTTCACGATTGACGGGACCAATGGCGCGGGTTCCAAGTTGCAGCTGATGGTGTCGGACGGTGACATGCCGGGCTGTACCACGGCTGGTGCGCCCTGCGCCGGCGGCCTTCTGAGCTGGAATCGCGCCGTCGACAACGTGGGAGGCATCACGGACTTCCTCGAGCGGCACCTCGTGACGAACAACCCGCGCGGTAATTCCGCCAACGATTACCCTGTTGGCGCTGCCGCGTGGCGAGGCCCGTATCTGAACGGCCCGATCAATCCGGACCCGTGGGGTAATCGCTACATGGTGAACGCGGAGGCGTTCCCCGCCGGAGGAAACGACGTGATCGTCCTGTCGGCCGGCAAGGATGAGACCGTCGACACTATCTTTCAGGCCAACGGCTTTGCCACGGGCGGTGACGATCTCTTCTCGCTGGTGCAGAACTGATGAGTCGCATCACCCTGCGTCCGCACGCGACCTCGAACCGCGGCATCTCGCTCATCGAGATGACAATCGTCCTGCTCGTCATCTCGATCCTCACGGGCGTGTCCGCGCCGACCGCGCGCCGCGCCCTTGACCGGGCGCGCCTGGCGCGCGCGACGAGCGACGTGACCGCCATCAGGACCGCGATTCTGAACTTTCTGTCGGACAGCGCCGCCGGCGGTTTCACCGGCTTCACGCAGAACGGCGCCTCTGGCGGCGCCACGGTCCAGGTGCTGGTCAGCGACGGCGACATCCCGGGGTGCACGACGGCGAACGCTGATGCCGACCTCGGCTGCGTGGCGGGCACGCCCCCCACGTGGATCGCGCAGGTCAACGGCACGACCACGGATTTCCTCGAGCGCCACCTGGTCACCAACAACCCGGGTGGCAACTCAGCCAACGACTATCCGATTGGCGCCA
>CANJYC010000020.1 GCA_947478985.1 Acidobacteriota bacterium
GAGCTCATCGAGCCGCCGAGAATCGTGTTCAGGACGTAGCTCGCATAGCGGGCGTCGTGGTCCTGCCGGTAGCCGGGCGTCCCGAGGCAGACGTGGCTCTGTTCGAGATCCTTGTTGCGGATGATGATCGCGGACGATGTCTCGGGCGGTACGTCGCTCAGCGGATCGCCCTGCAGCGGCACCCCTTCAAACATCCGCGACACCAGTGCCTTCACCGCTTCGTGCTCGATATTGCCGGTGGCGGCGATGATGAGGTTGGGTGCGCTGTAGGCGCGCGTGAAGTACGTGCGCAGCGCATCCGCTGTCAGCGCCTCGACGGTCTCCTTCGTGCCGAGGATGGGACGCCCCAGTGGATGGTCAGCCCAGAACTGTTCGGTGAACAGCTCGTGGACGAGGTCATCCGGTGTGTCCTCGACCATCTTGATTTCCTCGAGCACCACCTTCTTCTCGCGCTCGATGTCCTCGCGCCGGAAGGCAGGACGCATCACGATATCGGCCAGGACTTCGACGGCCAGCGGCAGATGCTCGTCGAGCACCTTGATGTAATAGCTGGCGTATTCCTTCGCGGTGAACGCATCCATCTGGCCGCCGATGGAATCGATCTCCTGCGCGATGTCCTCGGCGCTGCGCGTGGCCGTTCCCTTGAACAGCATGTGCTCGACGAAGTGCGCGATGCCGCTCTGCGCCTGCGGCTCGTGCCTCGACCCGCGCGCCAGCCAGACGCCGATACTGACCGACCGCACATGCGGCATGCGCTCCGTCAGGAGGCGGATGCCGCTGGGAAGCACGTCGCGAACAATGGCAGACTGAGGCACGTTGGATTATGGAAAACGGCTGCAAACCGTTGACAGAAAGGGAATTAGAAGAACGCGCAAATCATAACACGCGGCGGTTCACGCTCGCAATCGCAGATTGCGGCCACTACAATCAAACGTCGCATCCCGCTCGATAGATGGGACATAGCCGCATGACGCCCCACCCGGACCTGGCCGAACTCGAGTTGCAGGAGCTCGAAGCCGCGCTCGCAACGCGAGGCGGCGAGCCGTTCCACGCGCGCCAGATGTACCGGTGGATCCACAAACGCGGCGTCACCGACATCGACAAGATGACCGACCTGTCGCGCACGCTCCGCGCGCGGCTGCGGGAGGACGTTGAGATTTCAACGCCCGCCATCGTCGGCGACGAACAGTCCGTCGACGGCACCCGCAAGCTCGTGCTGCAGTTGCGCGACGGACGGCGGATTGAGTCGGTCTTCATCCCCGACACGCCCGCCATGACCTTCTGTATCTCGACGCAGGTTGGCTGCGCGATGGCGTGCGACTTCTGCCTGACGGGCAAGATGGGGCTCGTCCGCCACCTGACGGCCGGTGAAATCGCCGGACAGGTGCGCGTGCTGGCGGCCGCGACCGGCATGCTCGATACCTCCTTCAACATCGTGCTGATGGGCATGGGCGAACCCCTGCACAACTACGACAACACGATGAAGGCTCTTCGGATGCTTCACTCGACGTATGGCCTGGCCGTCTCACCGCGGCGGGTGACGCTCTCGACCGTTGGCATCGTGCCCGCGCTCGAACGTCTGGGCCGCGAAGCCCTGATGCCGAATCTGGCCATCTCGCTGCATGCCACGACCGATGAACAGCGCACGGCGCTCGTGCCGCCGAACAGGAAATACCCGCTGGCCGCGATTCTCGATGCCTGCCGTCTGTTTCCGCTGAAGAATCGCAGTCGGATCACCTTTGAATACGTGATGCTCGACGGCGTCAATGACACGCCGGACGATGCACGGAGGCTGGTCACCTTGCTCAATGGCATCAAGGCCAAGGTGAACCTGATTCCGCTGAACCCGGCGCCCGGGATTCCCTACGACCGACCGTCGGATGATCGCGTGGACCGCTTTGCCCAGATCCTTGCCGACCGTCACATCACGGTGTCGGTCCGAAAGAGCCGCGGGCGCGACATCCGCGCCGCATGCGGTCAATTGATTGTCGAAGGTGGGACGAAGAAGACCGCCGCGCAACAGATGGCGTTGCTCATCAAATAGCTTCCGCTCGCCAGTCCGCGTCTCGACACGTCAGTGACATCCGCGTACTTCAGGGCGCGGTGACAGCCTTGCGGCCAATGTCACGGCGGAACTGCATCCCCTCGAACTGCACGTGCGCAGCGGCACGGTACGCAACGGCGATAGCCTCCTCGTACGTCGGCCCGCGGCCCACGACAGTGAGCACCCGGCCTCCGGCCGTCACCAGTGCGCGATCGCGCCGGGCGGTGCCCGCGTGGAACACGAGCGCGCCCGGCTCGGCCGCCGCCTGATCGACGCCCGTGATGGTCCTGCCGGTCTCGGGGTTGTCGGGATACCCGCCTGCGGCCAGCACGACACCGACGTGCGGCTCCCGACGGAATCGAGCCGGGCGCGACGGCAGCGCGCCGGTCGCCGCTGACGCCAGCAGCCAGGACAGATCCTCATCGAGCATCGGCAGCACGACCTGCGCCTCCGGATCACCAAAGCGCACGTTGAACTCGATGACCTTCGGGCCGGTGGCCGTCAGCATCAAGCCGACGTAGAGAAATCCACGGAAGGGATACCCTTCGCGTGCCATTCCATCGAGCACCGGGCGCACGATCTCGTCGATAACGCGCTGCTCCATGTCCGACGTCAGCAACGGGCTCGGCGCGAAGGCGCCCATGCCGCCGGTGTTCGGACCCAGGTCGTCATCGAAGATGCGCTTGTGGTCCTGCGCGGACCCGAGCGGCACGAACGCCGTTCCATCGGCGAGGACAAAATACGAGGCCTCCTCGCCGACGAGAAACTCCTCGAGCACGATCCGGGCGCCAGCATCACCAAACCGCCGATCAACCATCGTCGCGCGCACCGTCGCCTCGGCCACCGCACGATCCTCGGCAATCACGACACCCTTCCCGGAGGCCAGCCCATCGGCCTTGAGCACCAGCGGGTAACCCAGTGCCTCGCGCGCGATCGCGGCCAGCGCGGCATCCGCCGAGTCACACACCAGAAAACGGGCGGTCGGAACGGCGTGGCGCGCCATGAAGTCCTTTGCGAACGCCTTGCTCGACTCGAGCGCGGCCGCGGCCTTCGATGGCCCGAGAATGGCCCGCCCGTCGGCAGCGAACAGGTCGACCACGCCAAGGCTGAGCGGGAGTTCCGGGCCGACTATGGTCAATTCGACCCGCTCACGCACGGCGATCGCCAGTAACTGGGCGGGATCGGCGGGATTTGCAGGGATGCAGCGCGCGACCGAGGCGATGCCGGGATTCCCGGGGGCGCAGATGACCTCAACCACGTCGCGCTCTTGCGACAGCTTCCACGCCATGGCGTGCTCGCGGGCGCCGCCGCCGATGACCAGAATCCTCATGCGTGTCAGATTACGTCAGGGAAGGTTGGCGGCGGGAAGCGGCAGACTATTTCGTTGACGGTGGCTGGATTTGCGCCTAGAATCCGCGCCTGCCTGTGATAGCCTAGCATATTCGGCACTTTCCAAAGTGCCACACAGGAAGCCACCAAGCCGTGTGAGGGGGTGTTTTTACACGTGGCTGAAGTCAAGATTCAGGAAGGCGAGTCGATCGAGAGCGCACTTCGCCGGTTCAAGCGCAAGGTTCAGCAGGAAGACATCATCAAGGACATCAAGAAGCATTCGTTCTACTTGAAGCCGGGTGACAAGCGTCGAGCGAAGCAAGCCTTGGCGCGCAAGCGCAACCGCAAAAAGGCCCGTCGCGAAACCGAGTAGCGCGACAGGGTCAGAACCGGACGACCGCACGAGGTAGGGACCATGGAGTTCCAGGACAAGATCCTGAAGTGTGTGGACTGCGGATCGGAGTTCATCTGGACGTCAGGTGAGCAGCTCTTTTTCGCGGACAAGCAGTTCAAGAACGAGCCCAAGCGATGCAAGGGCTGCAAGACGAAGCGGGCCACCAGGGCCGCGTCGGGACCGGGCACGAGCAATCGTGTCGAAACCCAGGCTCAGTGCTCCGCCTGCGGGAAGGACACGACCGTTCCTTTCCGCCCAACGCAGGGACGACCGGTCTTCTGCAAGGAATGCTTTCAGCAGCGCAAATCTGCCGGGGCATGAGGTGTCTCTGACACGTCGAGACTGAAACTCCAGGTCGCTCTCGCGACATTCGATCATCAGGGCCAGCGTCCGTCAGGCGCTGGCCCGTTTTTTTGTGTGCTAGAATCGCACCTTTTACGCTGACGATTCCACCAAGGACAGGCGCAATGCAGATCGAGGAACGGACAGCCGGAGACGTCACCATCCTGGATGTGACCGGGAAGATGACACTTGGCGAAGGCGCCGAGGCCCTGAAGGACAAGGTCAACAGCCTGGTCCACCAAGGGCGCAAGAAGCTGATCCTCAATCTCGAAGCCGTTCCTTACATCGACAGCGCCGGCCTGGGTGAGATCGTTCGGACGTACACAACCGTGAGCCGGCAGGGTGGGAGCCTCAAGCTTCTCAATCTGACGAAGCGGATCACTGATCTGCTTTCCATCACCAAGCTCCTCACGGTCTTTGAGACGTACGACAACGAGGCCGACGCCGTCCGCAGCTTCACCTCCCCTGCACACACCTAACGCGTCCCGAACGTCTGCGCCGGTCCTGCTACTGGTCTCGCTGCGTCCCGAGCAGTGGACCAAGAACCTCCTTGTCTTCGCCGGCCTACTGTTCGGCGGCCGGCTGATGAACACCGAGGCGACAGGCCTCGCCAGTGCCACGTTCGCCATCTTCTGCGCACTGTCGAGTGCCGTCTATCTGTTCAACGACGTCACCGACCGCGTCGCCGACCAGCAGCACCCGACCAAGTGCCGGCGCCCAGTCGCCTCAGGGCAACTCTCAGCAACGGTGGCGCTTGTGGCCGCTGGTGTGCTCGGAGCCGGAGGGGTGGCGGCCGCTTCGCTCATCGGGGCCTGGCTTGGGGTCACCGCTGGGGCCTACCTGGCGCTCCTGCTGCTCTATTCGGCCACGCTCAAGAACATCGTCATCATCGACGTCCTGACAATCGCAAGCGGGTTCGTCCTGCGAGCGGTGGCAGGCGCACTGGCTGTCGATGTGCCCATCAGCCACTGGCTGCTGGTCTGCACCACGTTGCTGGCCCTGTTCCTGGCCCTCAGCAAGCGCCGGCACGAGCTGGTCCTGCTGGCGGAGGGGGCCGTCAGTCACCGACAGATTCTCCAGGAATACACGCCGTACCTGCTGGACCAGATGATCTCGGTGGTCACGGCGTCGACATTGATTGCGTATAGCGTCTATGCCACGAGCGCGGAGACCGCCGCCCGGCTGGGAACCGACTATCTCGGCATGACGATCCCGTTTGTGCTCTACGGCATCTTTCGATATCTCTATCTTGTGCACCGAAAAGAGGGAGGGGGCAGCCCGTCCACTCTCCTCGTCACTGATCGCCCGCTGCTCGCCTGCGTTGCCCTATGGGCGCTGTGCGTAACGCTGATTCTCTACTCGCCGCTGGGACGCTGAATGCTTTCCATCAGGGTCACGGAAACGATGCGGGGACAGCTCTTCTTCAGGTACTGAAAGTCATGGATCACAATTCCCAAGGCCAGGGTCAGGGCTCACGCCGGCAGTTCCACCGGGGTCGCCGCGGCGCCGATCGACGAGGCCAGGAGCGCCGTCCGCAGGCCCAGCCGCGCGCGCAGGAACAGGCGAATCGTTCGGACGTTGATGTCGAACAGATCATGCGCGACATCCGCTCCCGCATCGCCCAGCGTCACGGGATCGAGCTGAGCCATCAGCAGATTCAGGACCTCGCCGCGCGCAGGCTGGAATCGATTCTCGATCCGCGTGGTGTCAGCCCGGCGCTGCTCGACCAGCTCAGAAGCGCGGCAGGTACAACCAGCCCGGCTCCGCCACGTCCGGCGGATCCGCCCTTCACCTTCGAGGACACGACCCTCTTCGAATCGCATCGCGGCGCGATGCGCCTGGCCCGCAAGCTGCTGCATCCGATCCTGAAGCTCTTTTTCAACCCAAACCCTTTGATCAGAGCCCTCAATATCCAGGCACGGCTCAACACCGAAGCCGCCGCACGCGAGGCGGAGCGGGATCGCCGGCAGGCGGAATGGAACGCCCTGCACTACGCGCTGCTCCAGCGTGTGGTGAGCGAGATCTCGCGCGTCACACTTGAAACCCAAAGCCTCTCGCTGAAGGTGGACTCACTGTCCGCAAAGGTCGACTTCAACGAGCGACGGGTACGAGGCATCGAAGGGCTGCAGTTTCAAGCTGGGACTTCTTCCGGGCGGCGTGAGGCGCCCGAACCGGTGCGACCCACGGTCGCCGTGGTCGCCAGTCCTCCGAGCGTGACGGTCGAGACCACCTCGACCCCTGCCCCGACGACTCCGACGACCCAGACGGCCCCGCTCGGGCCGCCGGCCGACGGGACCCGGCGGCGGCGGCGGCGGCGGCGTGGGCGCCGCGGTACGGGCGCGCCCGGTGAGGCGATGCCCGGCGGCGCTGACGCCGCATCGTTCGATGCCACAGATGCGAGTGACGGCGATGCCGGCGAGCCATTTGAGGGTGGCGACGAGGATGAATCCGCCTCAGGCGAAGCGGAATCCCGCGGTGCCGCAGTCGCGGAAACGCCGGCCGGGCGCACGGAACCCGCGGTGAAGTCCGAGTTCGATCCCATCGACCGGTGAAGCTCGCGATCGTCGTGCAACGGTACGGCGCCGACATCGGTGGCGGCGCGGAATTGCACGCGCGATACATCGCGGAGCGCCTCGCCCGGCACGCGGACGTGCGCGTGCTGACCACCTGTGCGCGTGACTATATCTCCTGGCGCAACGAGTTTCCCGCCGGTGATGAACAGATCAACGGCGTCGCCGTCGAGCGCTTCCCCGTCGTGCACGAGCGGAACCTGGTCGATTTCGACAGGCAGTCGACGCACGTCTTTCGCCGACAGCATTCGCTGCAGGACGAGTTCGAGTGGCTCGACAGTGAGGGGCCGGTCAGCCCGCGTTTACTCACCCGGGTGCGGCGCAGCCGAGACGAGTTCGATTTCCTGCTCTTTTTCAGCGTGCGTTATCACCAGGCGTACCACGGTGCGAGAGCGTCGGCTGGTCGAGCCGTGCTCGTCCCCACGGCGGAGCGTGAACCGTCGATGGGACTGGCCATCTACCCGCCGCTGTTCCGCGGCGTTCGCGCAATCATGTACAACTCGTACGAGGAGCGCGCCATGATTCAGTCCCTCGCCGGCAACGACGATGTCCCTGGCGCAGTGGTCGGCGTGGGCTCGGACATTCCGGCACATGTGTCGCCGGAGCGCGTCCGAGAGGCCTTCGGCCTTCACCATCCGTACCTCGTGTACGTCGGCCGGATCGACGCCAATAAGGGCTGCGCCGAGCTGTTCGACTTCTTCACGCAGTACGCGACTGGCGCGCGCGCCCTCGACCTGGTCCTGATCGGCACACCCGTGTTGCCGGTCCCGACGCATCCGCGCATCCGGCACCTCGGCTACGTCTCAGACCAGGACAAGTTCGACGTCATCGCCGCAGCCGAAGCGCTCGTGATGCCGTCGTACTACGAAAGCCTGTCGATGGTGGCGCTCGAGGCCTGGGCGCTCGGCCGTCCGGTGCTGGCCAACGGGCACTGCGACGTGCTGAAAGGACAATGCCTCCGCAGCAACGGGGGTCTGTATTATGAGGATGTGCGGGAATTCACCGGGGCCGTCGATGCGCTCCTGGATAACCCGGCACTGGCTGCGGCCCTCGGACGAAACGGCCGAACCTACTTCGACACACACTACACTTGGCCCGTCATCGAACGCACCTATCTCGACATGTTCGAACACCTTTCATCGGAACCACGCCATCACGCCAACGCGCGTGACATTGAACCGATCCCGGGCTGGCTGGCGCGCCGGCGGCGTAACGTCCCTGCGGCGGCGGACGTTGTCGCCGGCCTGCCCTCAGGCCCGGTGCTCGCATGAAATTTGCCTTCATCTCTCCGCGCTACGGGGCCGAAATCGCCGGCGGCCCTGAACACGGCGCCAGGTTGCTCGCCGAGCAACTCAGCGAGCGCCATGACGTCGATGTCCTGACAACCTGCGCCAGCAATCCGCTGACCTGGCGGAATGAGACGTCTGAAGGCGTCGACCGCGTGCGTGGCGTGATCGTCCGCCGTTTTGCCGTGAACGAGCCGCATGACGCCATGGAGTTTCAGCGGCTGTCGAGTCGCGTGCTTCCCGGCGGTCAGTCACGACAGGACGAGACTGAATGGGTGCGTCGCTTCGGCCCCTCATCACCGGCACTCATCGAATTTCTGAAACGCCAGCATCGCAACTACGACGTGCTGGTCTACTTCTCGCTACTCCACGCGACCACGCTGCAGGGATTTCCGATTGCCCCTGAGCGGAGCGTTCTGTTTCCGCACCTGCAGATTCACCCCGCGCTCCGATTCGGCATCTGGCTGGATCTGCTGCGCCAGGCCAAGGCGATCGGCTACTTTTCAGCCTGCGAGCGAGCCGTCGGTCGCGCTTTTCTGCAGATTGCTCCGGGAGCCGAAGAGGTTGTCGGCATCGGCATCGACGCCGCGCATCCTCAGACCTATCCACGCCATCAGGAAGACCCGGCCGACAATCCGGTGACGGACGATGAGGTGGTGGTCGAACCCGACGAGAAGACAGAGCCTGACTATCTGACTGGCCGCGGCGTCCCCTTCCGGCGTCGTCACCGTCTCGACGGCCCCTTTGCGATATACGGCGGGCGCGTCGCATCGCACAACGGCTCCGAGGAGATGCTCGAACACTTCGATGCGTTCGCGGGCGCGGATGGCGACATCTCCCTCGTGCTGATGGGGGCGAAGCTGATGAAGGTGCCGGATGCGCCGTATCTGCGTCATGCCGGTGTGCTGCCGGACCGGGAGCGCATGGTCGCCTACGACGCCGCAGACGTGACGCTTGCACCTGATTCGGGGGATCTGCTGGCCGAGACCGTTCTCGAAAGCCTCGCGGTCGGCACGCCCGTGCTCGCGGCGGCGATGAACCAGGCCGCGGTCGAACACCTGCGCCGATCGAATGGCGGGCTCTACTACGCCAATCGCGAGGAGTTTGTCGAGGCGCTGCGGACGATCACCGCCGACTCGGCCACACGCGGGAAGATGGGTGAGAGCGGTCGCCAGTACATCCAACAGCACCACCGTTGGGAGGCTGTACTGACGCGTTTCGAGCGGCTCACCAGCAAGATCAAGAGCCGCTGAACACCGGCCTCACTCCCTCGGGGTGAGCGCCGTCGTCGGCAGCGCCTGGCGTGGGCGCGCAGGCGACGCCGGAGCCACCCGCGCATCGGACCCTGCAGCGGGCTTCTTCCGCCACGCACCAATTTCATGGCGCTTGATCATCTCGTTCAGGGTGGTCGGTTTGATTCCCAGCAGTTCCGCCGCGCGCTTTTGCACGCCGCCGGCTGCTTCGAGCGTCGACTCGATCAGGCGTCTCTCGACGTTGGTGATCACCTCCTTGAAGGAGATGCCCTCCGGCGGCACCATGAATCGCGGGATCTGAAATGACGGCGGGGATCGCACCTGCTCGGGCATCAGATCGGCACCGATCTGCCGCGACGAGCACAGCACGACCGCACGCTCCATCACGTTCTCAAGCTCACGCACGTTGCCGGGCCAGTCGTAGGCCATCATCAGATCGAGCGCGTCGGCCGTCAGTTCAATCCCAGGCCGGTCGTTTTCCTTGCTGTACTTCTCCAGAAAGTGATGGGCCAGCAGCGGGATGTCATCCTTGCGCTCGCGCAGGGGTGGCAGGCAGACGTTGATGACGTGGAGCCGGTAATAGAGATCCTCGCGGAAGCGGCCGTCCTCGACCATCTGTCGGAGATCGCAATTGGTCGCGGCGATGATCCGCACGTCGATCTTGATGGTCTCCATCCCGCCGAGCCGCATGAACTCGCGCTCCTGCATCACGCGCAGCAGCTTGGCCTGCGTCTCGAGCGGGACGTTGCCGATCTCGTCGAAGAAAATGCTCCCTTTGTCGGCAAGGTCGCATAGTCCCTTTTTCGGGTAGACCGCGCCGGTGAACGCGCCCTTCACGTGGCCGAAGAGCGTCGACTCGAGCAGGTCCGGCGGAAGGTTCCCGGAATTCACAGTGACGAAGGCACGATCCGCGCGAGGCGAATTCATGTGAATGGCGCGCGCCACCAGCTCCTTGCCGGTACCGCTTTCCCCGGTAACCAGAATCGTCGAACGGCTCGGTGCGGCCTGGATGATCAGGTCGAAGACCTGCTTCATCCGCGAACTGCGTCCGATAATCCCCGCAAACTTCTGATAGGTCGCCTGCAGATTCTGGCGCAGCGCCGTGTTCTCAGCCCGCAGCCGCCGACGCTCGACCGCGTTGCGGACCACGACAAGAACTTCGTCATTCTTGAACGGCTTGGTGATGTAGTCAAAGGCGCCCCGCTTCATCGCGCCGATCGCACTTTCGACCGAGGCGAAGGCCGTCACCATCAGGACGGGCAGCTCCTCGTCGAATTTCTTGAGCTCATCGAGGGTGGCGATGCCGTCCATGCCCGGCATCATCACGTCGACGACGGCGCAATCGAACGCCGTGTTCTTCGCCAGCTCGAGCCCTTCGGCCGCGGTGGCGGCGAGGCGCACCTCGTAGCCTTCGCGAGTGAGCAGCGTGTCGAGGATCTCCCGCATGATCTCCTCGTCGTCGATGACCAGGATGGAACCGTTACGGCGCATGGTCACGACCCTGCTACTGACTGGCCGCGGCGAGGGCGCTGCGCTCGGCCTGGGCTGAAGGAAATTCAAGAATGAAGCGCGTGCCCTGTCCGCTGGCACTCTGGCAATCGATGGCGCCCCGGTGCTCGCGCACGATGCCGTAGGCAATCGACAGCCCGAGCCCGGTGCCCAGCCCGATCGCCTTGGTTGTGAAGAACGGATCGTAGATGCGGGTCAGGTGCTCGCTGGGAATGCCGGATCCGGTATCGCCGACTTCCGTCACAATGCGGCCACTCTCGATGCGGGTCTTCACCGACAGCCAGCCGCCGCTTGGCATCGCGTCCTTCGCGTTGAGGAACAGGTTCAGGAACACCTGCTGAAGCTTGTGCTCGAGGCCGACGACGATTGCGGGACCTTCGACAAGTTCCCGCCGGACCGTGATGCGATGCAGTGCGAACTGGTGCTCGAGCAACGACAGCACGTCATTGACGACGACGTTGATGTCGACCGGGGCGAAGTCCGAATCACCTGAGGCGGCGGGCCGCGACAGGTTCAGCAGCCCGTTGACGATTTTGGCCGCACGGAAGGTCTGCCGTTCGATCTTCTCGAGAAGCTTCGTTCGTGGATCCCCGGGTTCCGCTCCCTCGAGCAGCATCTGGGTGAAACTGGAAATGCCCGTGAGCGGCGTATTGACCTCGTGCGCAACGCCCGCCGCAAGCAGCCCGATTGAGGCCATCTTCTCCGAGATCTGCAGCTGCTCTTCGAGCTGCACTCGGCGCGTGACGTCCTCGAGGATCACGATCGTCCCGACCGTATGCACCACCGAATCGTCGGACGTGCGCAGCGGCACAACGGCGACGTTGACGATAACGGTCGCCCCACCGAAGGCGAGAGGGATGCGCGAGAGTGTCGTGCCCTCCGGTGCGTCTCGGCGGGCCGTTCGAATCACGTCCACTAATCCCGCTCCGAACACGTCGCTCACGTTCTGCCCCACGGCGTCGGCGCCCGAGATGCCGCAGAGCTGCGCCAGCGCACGGTTCCAGCGGATGATGCGATCCTCCACATCGACGACCAGCAGGCCATCGTCGAGCGACTCGAGGATGTTCTCGTTGAACGTACGCATCCGGTCGAGTTCGACGGCCTTCACGTGCAGCTGCCGGTACAGACGCGCGTTCTCAAGCGCGGTGGCCATCTGGCCGGCCACGGCCGCGAGCAACTCCATGTCCTCGCTGCTCAGCGGCTCTCCAGTGTCCTTGCGGCCGAGCGCCAGAATCGCGATCGTCCCTTCCTTCGCCACACACGGCACGAAGTAGTACAGCCCCGCATTGCGCGAGGAGGCGCTCTCTTCGACCGTGACCCTGGATGCAGAGAGCGGATCGTCAAGCGCGACGTGATGACCCAGCACCAGCCGCGCGCCGATGCCGGACGACTTGGGGAGCGGCGGGGGATGACCGCTGCCGAATCCGGCGGCCCGGACCGAACTGAACTGGGGCGCCTCCTCGTCTTCGAGCATCAAGGCCATCCGGTCAACAACCAGTGTTTCGACCACGCGGGACACCAGCCGCTCGGACAATCGGTTCAGGTCGAGATCGCTGTTGAGGTCTCGCGCAAACCCCACGAGCGCGCGCCGGTAGTCATAGCGATCGCGGTAGAACGCGCGGTCGAGCAGGTCCTGAATGGCCCTGGTTACCGGCGGTGCGAGCACGAAGGCGACCAGCGTCACAAGAAACGCCATCAGCCAGTTATGGCCGCCGCTCTCGTACTGGAGGACAGGACGCTCGAGTCCCTGCAGCAGCACCACGTAGATGCCGACGATCACGGCGATGGCGGCGCTGTAGACCAGCGAGCGCTTGACGATGACCTCGACGTCCATCAACCGATAGCGAACGATCGCGCAGGCATAGGTCAGCGGGAGGGCGCTGAGTGGAATGGCGGAGAGGCTCATCGGGAGCGACGGTTCCACGCCAGCGGCAAAAGGCAGTGCATACCCCAATGCAAATGGTGCTGCACCGAGCGCCGTCCCCCAGGTGATCCAGCGGAGCTGACGCCTGCCTGTCAAGGAGCTGATCTCCCCACGCGCCCGCGTGAGTGCAATCAAGCCGCCGACGAGGCACGTGGCCAGATTGGCGAGCTCGAACCGATCGACGCTTTCGAGGACCGCAACCGCTGATGCCTCGCTGCCGCCGCGCGACATCGCGAGGATGCGTGCAACTCCCAGCAGGGCGGCCGGAACATAGAGGGACGGCACCAGACTTCGACCCAGGAAGCCTGCCGCCCACGGTCTCGGCCGCTCAGGAAACACGAGGGTGAAGTGCAGAAACAGGGGCGGCAGCAGCAGCATCGACGCCACGTCGCCCCAGTAGAAAATCCAGTCGAGACGATCGAGGCGGCCGCTGAAGGAAAAGGTGAACACGCCGAAGAACGCAACGGCCAGCCAGAAGAAGTGGAGGGTCGCAGGATCGCGAGGCCGTGTCAGCCGGACCGCACCGCCGACGAGCAGCGTGAAAACGCCAACGCCGGCCAGCAGGAAATACATGAACCCGGAACGGTTCGGCAGCGGCGCCATCCGTACATCGACGACATCGCGCGCACCCAGCCGCACAACGGTGTAGCGCACGGCCTCGCCGTCGCTCGCCTGGCGCAGTGCGGCAACAACATCCGACACCTGCTGAACCGGCTTGTTATCGATCGCCAGCAGCAGATCGCCGCTCTTCAGCCCGGCCGCTGCCGCCGATGTCCCGGCGGCAATCTCTGCCGCCAC
>CANJYC010000021.1 GCA_947478985.1 Acidobacteriota bacterium
GCGGAACGTAGTAGACGATCCGCTGGCAGCTGTCGCACTGGACGATGCTGTCGTTGGCGCGGATCTTCTGAAACACCTGCGGCCGGAGCCGCACGTGGCACAGCGAGCAGAGCCCGTCGTGCGTGGCGCTGGACAGCCCGACGCCCTTGCGCATCTTGGCGACCTGATCGAAAAGTGCCAGCACGCGCGGGCTGAGATCCTTGACGACCGCGCCGCGCGCCTCGGACGCCTTGGTGAGCCGGGCCTCGATGACGGCAAGATCCGCCACCAGTTCCTTCTTCTCAGCGTTGACCAGTGTCTGCAGCGCCGCGAGCGCGGCCTCCGCCTGTGCCACGTCGGCAGCAATGGCATCGGCCTCCATCATGCACTCGAGGACTTTCTCTTCGACGCCGCCCAGGTCGGTCTGCGCGGTGGCGATCTCGTGCTGAATGGCCGTGAATTCGCGGTTGGTCTTGACGGCGGCGAGCTGGTCCTTGAACTTGGAGAGGCGTCCCTGGAATACGGCGGCATCCTTTTCGAGGGCGCGACGCGCATCCTGATTGCCCTTGAGGCGCTGCTTCGCGGCCTCGACCACCTGCTGCGCGCCGTGCAGCCGCGCATCGGCTTCGGCCATGAGCTGCGGGTGCGCGGCGAGCTGCTGCCGTGCATCGTTGATGGTCGAGTCGAGGTGCTGCAGTGAGATCAGTCGTTCGAGATCGGGGGACATAGAACCTTCTACCTCGAGCCTGGTGTCATGAACCGCCTGTCGTGATCTCGTTGAGTGGGCCCGCCAGGATTCGAACCTGGGACCAACCGATTATGAGCCGGCCGCTCTAACCGCTGAGCTACGGGCCCGTAATTTGGACGGGTCTGATCAAGAAGACCCGCCCTACGGGGTTACGTCCGTCCCTCGAGGAACGCCTTGAGCTTACGCGACCGCGATGGATGACGCAGCTTGCGCAGCGCCTTGGCTTCAATCTGGCGGATGCGCTCGCGGGTCACCGCGAAGTTCTGCCCCACCTCTTCGAGCGTGTGCTCGCTGCCGTCGCCGACGCCGAACCGCATCTTGATCACCTTTTCCTCGCGCGGCGTCAGGGTCTTGAGGACCGACTCCGTCTGCTCCTTCAGGTTCAGGTTGATCACCGCTTCGGCCGGCGACACGATGTTGCGGTCCTCGATGAAGTCGCCGAGATGCGAATCTTCCTCCTCGCCAATCGGGGTCTCGAGGGAAATCGGCTCCTGCGCAATCTTCAGGACCTTGCGGACCTTGGCCACCGGGATGTCCATCCGCTTCGCGATCTCCTCCGAGGTCGGCTCGCGGCCAAGCTCCTGCACCAGCGCGCGTGAGGTGCGGATGAGCTTGTTGATCGTCTCGATCATGTGGACCGGGATGCGGATCGTACGCGCCTGATCGGCGATGGCGCGGGTGATGGCCTGGCGGATCCACCAGGTGGCGTAGGTGGAGAACTTGTAGCCGCGCCGGTATTCGAACTTGTCGACGGCCTTCATCAGGCCGATGTTCCCTTCCTGAATCAGATCGAGGAACTGCAGACCGCGGTTCGTGTATTTCTTGGCGATGGAGACGACCAGCCGGAGGTTCGCCTCGACCAGTTCCTTCTTCGCCTGCTCGGCCTGCGCCTCGCCGCGCTGGATGACCTGGATCGTCCGGCGGAGCCGCTCGGGCGTCTCCTCCAGGTCGTCGATCATGGCCTTAACCTGCGTCTTGAGGTCCTTCAGCTTCTTCGCGAGGACTTTCTTCTCCTCTTCCTTGAGCTTCGGACCCTTCGCCTTGATCTTCGGATCGAGGACGCGATCGACGTTGTCGGCGTCACGCTGGATCCGCGACACGGCGTCGACGGCATCCTTGACCTCTTCGATGAGCCGGCGCTTGATCGTTTCGGTGAACTCGATGCGGCGGATCGCGCGGGACACTTCGATGCGGGCGCGCAGTGACTTGAACCGCGCTTTGCGGTACTTGCGCTTGTCCTTCTTCGGCGTCTCTTCGGTCTTCTCGTTGAGCTTGACGAAGTTGGCGCGCGCCTTCCGCACGACGTCGATCTGGCCGAGCACGACGACGGCGCGTTCCTGGATGACCTCGTCGGTGATCTCTTCGTCGGTGAAGATGACGAGTTCGCGAATGGTCCGCTCGCCGGCTCGGAGCTGGTCGCCCATCACCAGCATCCGCTTGGCGATGGTCGGTGTGCGCGAGATCGACTTGATGACCGCCAGCTTGCCGCGCTCGATGCGCTTGGCGATTGCCACCTCACCTTCGCGCGTGAGCAGCGGCACGGTGCCCATCTCGCGCAGGTACATGCGAACCGGGTCGTTGGTCTTGTCCAGCGCGCCGGGGGTCAGGTCCAGCTCGGGACCGTCCTCGTTGCCGTCGCGATCGAAGTCCTTGTCGCCGCGGTACGCCTTGTCGGAGTCGACGATTTCGATCCCGGCGCTGCCAAACGCGTTGAACAATTCGTCGAGATCCTCCGCGGAGATGACCTCGGACGGCAGCAGCTCGTTGATTTCGTCGTACAGGAGATAGCCCTTCTCCTTGCCGACGGCAATCATCTGGCGTACTTCGTCGTATTTTTCTTCGATCGACAAGTCCTACTCCTCCGAAATGACCAGCGCCTGAATCAACCGACCCAAGTCGCCGTTCCTGGCCAGCAGCGCATCGACCTCGACGTCTCCGGCGCCGCCGATGCTCTGAAGCCGTTCAATTTCACGCTGCACTACCGCGCGTTCCCGTTCATACCGCGTCTTCCGGATGGAGCGCACACAGAACTCCAGCGAGAGTGTGGGCGGCTGGGGCTCACTGGCCACAGACGTGACGAGCTGGGCCTCCACCATGGTTAGACGCTCGAGAAATACTGATGGCGCGAATCCATCATTTTCGTTCAGTTTCAGCGCCAGATCCAGCACCGAACGAGATGCCAGAGGCTCAAGGTCGGCTTCGTCGAGCCTGGCCAGCGCGGCCAGAACAGGTCCTGGATCGTGAATCAGGCCCCAAATGACCCCTTTTTCAGCTTTGGTGACCTGCCCGAAGCTCGGCATCTGCCGACGCGTGAATGACGTTGCTCTTTGGACGACGGCCTTCCGTATTTCGGCTCTGACCACTTCATCGGTCACCCGGGCCTTGAATGCGAGACGGTCGGCGAACCGGTCACGCATGGTGGCGTCCGGAATCCGGCCGGCAATCGGCAGCATTTCCGAGAGGAACTTGACCCGCCCTTCGTCGTGGTTGAGGTTGTGCCCAGCTGCGACGCGGTCCAGCAGATATTCAAGATACGGCTGAGATTGCTTGAGGCGCTCGGCATAGCCGGCGCGGCCATGCTTTCGCACATACGTATCGGGATCGTCGCCTGCAGGGAGGATGGCGATGTTCACCTCGAACCCTTCGGCCACGAGCATCTCGCACGACTTGGCGGCCGCACCCTGTCCGGCGGCATCAGGGTCGAAGCTGAGCACGACCTTGGAGGTAAACCGCCGAAGCTGCTGGGCCTGTTGAGGTGTGAGGGCCGTGCCACACGAGGCGACGACGGCCTGAAATCCGGCCTGGTAAACCTGGGCGAAGTCGAAATAGCCTTCGACGAGGACGGCGACGCGCCCCTGACGGATGGCGTTCTTGCTCAGGTTCAGGCCGTAGAGCGTCCGGCCCTTCGTATAGATCGGCGTCTCGGGAGAATTGAGGTACTTCGGCTGCTGATCGGCGTCGACGGCGCGCCCGCCGAAGGCGATCACGGATCCAGTGTCACGGCAGATCGGGATCATCAGCCGGTTGCGGAAGCGGTCGATGACGTCGCCATCCTCCCGTTGCACCAGCAGGCCCGCACGCAGCAGCAGCCCCTGTGAATATCCCTGCTTGAGCAATGCCTGCTTCAGACCGTCGCGCGATCGCGGCGCGAAGCCGAGCCTGAGGACCTGGCTCGTTGCGTCCGAGACATCGCGGTCGGCAATCTGCGTGCGGATGCGCGCACCGGCCGGCGTCGCAAGCTGTTCCCTGAACCACACCGCGGCGGCCTCATGCACCTTGAGGAGCGCCTCACGATCGGCGGCGCTGGTCCGCTGCTCGTCGCTCTGTTCCAGCTCGGGCAGGGCCATGCCGAATCGCTGGGCCAGCAGCTTCACCGAATCCTGGAACCCGACCTTGTCATGCAGTTCGAGGAACTTGAAGACGTCGCCGCCGACACCGCAGCCGAAGCAATGAAAGAACCCCTTGTCGCGGTTGACGTGAAACGACGGAGACTTCTCGCCATGGAAAGGGCAGAGCCCCTTGTAGGTGGCGCCAACCTTCTTCAGCGACACGTAGTCCTGCACCACGGTGACGATGTCCGCCTGGTGCTTCAGGTCGTCGATGAACTGCTGAGGGAACAGCGCCATCAGTCCTTCAACTCCACCACCGTCGCGCCGCCGCCGCCCTGATTCTGCGGCGCGAGCTCGAACTTCGCCACGAGCGGATGGTTCTTGAGGAACTCGGCGATGGCCCGCCGCAGCTGTCCGGTGCCATGGCCGTGAACGATGCGCAGCTCGCGCAAGTCGGTGACGGTCGACTCGTCGAGGAACTTCTCGACCCGCGTCAATGCTTCGTCAACCGTGTTCCCGATGACGTTCAGCTCGGAGAGCAGGCCTTCGCCTTGTGGCTGCAGGTCGACGTTGACGCGCACCTTCGGAGAGGCCGGCGTGCCGCCGATGGCGCGCAGGTCGCGCAGCGCCGCGCGCAGCCGCTTGCCCCGCACGTCAACATCCGCGTGCCGATCGTGCATCTCGAGGATGATCCCTTCCAGCCCGAGTGCGCCGACCATCACGCGCGAGCCTTCCTTGAGCGGTGCGTCGGCCGGCAGCGGCACGGCGTCACCGGGCGTCAGCCCTGCCTCGCCCTTGAGGCGTTCGATCACCTGCTCAATGGCCTCGCGGGCCTCGGCGCGCACCGCGCCGGTGTCGCCGGTGCTCAGCCCTGCGGGGCGCACCTTATCGCCGGACCGCAGGCGGACGGCCGCCTGCTGCGACAGCTCGGCAGCGCGCAGCTTGAGCCCCTCGACAATCGTGTCGATCTCGCGCCGCGCCGCTCGCACCTGTTCGTCCAGTTTCAGGTTCAGCTTGCGGCGGAATGTCTCCTCGCGATCGCGCAGCTCGCGATCGCGGGTCCGGAACGCTCTTTCGCCCTCCGCGACGGCCGCGCGCTCCGCCATGATGGCGTGTCGATCGTGTTCGAGCCGGCGAAGCTCGTCGTCGACACGTGCCAGGTGCGCGGCGAGCTGCTGCTCCCGGTCGCTTAGGTTCTCTCGGGCGGCGGCAACGACCGATGCTGGCATGCCCAGGCGCGCCGCGATCTCGATGGCGAGGCTGCGTCCCGGCGACCCGTAGAGCAGCCGGTAGGTGGGCGCGAACGTCTCCGGATTGAAGCCGAACGCCGCGCTCACGACATTCTCCGTGGTCGACGCGTACGACTTCAACGAGTCGTAATGCGTAGTGGCGATGAGGTGCGCGCCCCGCTTCCGGAAATGGTCAATGACGGCGATCCCGAGCGCGCCCCCTTCGGCAGGGTCGGTTCCTGCGCCGACTTCGTCGAGAAGGACGAGGGCAGGGAGTGCGAGGTCGCGGTCCATCGAGACGACGTTGGCGATATGTCCGGAGAAGGTGCTGAGGCTGGCGGAGATCGATTGTTCGTCGCCGATGTCGGCGAAGAGCGAACGGAACACCGGCAGCGTCGAGCCCGGGTCGGCCGGGATGTGCAGCCCCGCCTGCGCCATCGCGACAAGCAGCCCGGCGTTCTTCAGTGCCACCGTTTTCCCGCCGGTGTTGGGGCCGGTGACAACGAGCACCCGGTGTGGCGGCGTCATCACTATGTCGACTGGCACCACAGAAAGGGGTCGGGGGTCATTTAACGAGGACACTTCTGACGGCGAGAGACCAGGCCGCGCAGTGTCCCGGTTAAATGACTCCCGACCCCTTATTACGAGGAGTGGGTGGCGTGCGCCTCGGAGCTCGAAGCGGCCGTCGGCGGTGACGATCGGTTCGACACCGTCAATGTGCACCGCGAAGCGGGCGCGGGACTGGATGATGTCGAGCTCGGTGGCGACGTCGATTGTCTGGCCGAGATCCTCCGGCCGGGCACGGAACGCGTCGGTGAGCGCCAGCAGAATGCGTCGCACTTCCTCCGCTTCCAGCTCCTCCAGCGCCACGATGTCGTTGTTGATCTCGACGGTCTCGAGCGGTTCCACGAACAGGCTGGCGCCGCTCGTCGACCCCCCGTGCACGATGCCGGGAATTGCCCCGCGATGTTCAGCCCGCACCATCAGCACGTAGCGGCCGTTGCGATCGGTCACGACCTGTTCCTGCAGGTACTTCGCCGTCGTACTGCCCCGCAGGAACGAGTCGAGGGTCGTCCGCAGCCGGGCACGCTGCCGCCGCAGCCGCTCGCGGAGACTGGCGAGTGCGGGACTCGCGTTGTCGGCAACCTCGCCGATCGGATCGATCTTGCGCCGCACGTCGGCGACCTCGCCCCTGAACGACGCGACGTGCTGCACCAGCGTGCGCAGGATCGGGAACGGGGTGGTCAGTGCGAGCACCGCGTGTCGCGAGTGTTCGACGGACTCGAGGAAGTTCGACAGGCCGATCAGCCGGAGCGGTTCGAGCGCACGTCCCTCGACGCCGACCAGGTCAAGGATCTCGTCCAGGTCCGCCGGGGCGCGTAACGGGAAGCCAGGGTGGTCCGCGAGAAAGCGGACGCCCTCGCTTGTCGCCTGCTGCGCCGCGACGACGGTGGCTGCGTCAGTCGATGGGCGCAGCTCCGCCAATCGCGCCTGGCCGGTCGGTGTGACGGCCAGTTCGGCGACGGCGGTGACGATGCGGTCGAATTCAAGAGCTCTGAGAGCGCCCGCGTTCATGGGCTCGTGCGGCAAAACCGAAGTCTACTTGATCGCCCGAGGATCCTCGTTGCCGGGGGCGGTATCGGAGCCGGCATCAGGCGGGTGATTGATGAGGCTGGCCATGCAGCCGGCGCCGAATCCATTGTCGATATTCACCACGGCGACGCCGTTGGCGCAGCTGTTGAGCATGCCGAGCAGCGCCGCGACGCCGCCGAAGCTGGCGCCGTATCCGATGCTGGTCGGGACGGCGATGACCGGCACCCTCACCAGGCCGGCGACGACACTCGGCAGCGCACCCTCCATGCCGGCCACGACCACGATGACCCGGGCGCGCTGCAGGCGCGGCTGCTCGACCAGGAGCCTGTGCAGCCCGGCGACACCGACGTCGTAAAGGCGGTCGATGTTATTGCCCATCAGGTCCGCAGTCACGGCAGCTTCTTCCGCCACCGGCAGGTCGGATGTGCCCGCGCACGCGATCAGGACAGTCCCGGCGCCCCGCGGTATTTCCCCCTGGCGAAGGGTGATGGCCCTGGCCTCCTCGTGGTACACGGCGGCCGGAACCACGGCGCGAACCGCCGCGTAGGCCTCAGGCTGCGCTCGCGTGACCAGGAGCGCCTGGCCGCTGGCGACGATTCGGTCCGCAATGGCCGCGATCTGGGCCGGAGTCTTACCGACGCCCAGAATTACCTCGGGAAACCCCTGTCGCCGCGCCCGGTGGGTGTCCACCCGGGCGAAGCCGAGGTCATCAAACGGCGCCGTGCGCATGGCGGTGAGGATCCGGTCCGACGCTACGGCGGGCTGGAGCGCGCCGGACCGGACGGAATCGATCAGCGCGCGAAGCTCCGAATTTGTCATTAACCCCAAGCTTTCATTGGTTTTCGCAGGAGCCGGAAGTATAATCTTCGACTGTATCCTTAGCGGATTCTTCTCGCCTATGACCCCAGTAGAGACGCTCATCCTCGCGACGTATTTCTTCGTCCTCGTCATTCTGGCCATTTACGGGTGGCACCGGTATTACCTGGTGTACCTGTACATGAAGAACAAGCACCTCAAGCCGGTGCCGCTCGGGACGCTTGAAACGCTGCCGCGGGTCACGATTCAACTGCCCATCTACAACGAGATGTACGTGGCCGACCGGCTGATCGACGCCGTCTGCCTGATCGACTATCCCCGTGAGCTGCTGGAAATCCAGGTCCTCGATGATTCGACGGACGAGACGACCAAGGTCGCCGAACGAGCAGTCCGTCGCAACGCCGACGAAGGGATTGACATCAAGTACATCCACCGCACGGACCGCACCGGGTACAAGGCCGGGGCGCTCGAAGCGGGACTGAAAGTGGCGACCGGTGAGTTCGTCGCGATATTCGACGCCGACTTCCTGCCGACGACCGACTTCCTGCAGCGCACCATCCAGTACTTCTCGGACCCGAAGGTGGCGCTGGTGCAGGCGCGCTGGGGTCACATCAATCAAGACTACTCGCTCCTGACGAAGATTCAGTCGATCCTGCTCGACGCGCACTTCATCCTTGAGCACGGCGGCCGTAATCGCGCGGGGCTGTTCTTCAACTTCAACGGCACAGCGGGAATCTGGCGCCGCGAGACGATTGCGGATGCCGGCGGCTGGCAGCACGATACGCTCACCGAGGACCTCGACCTCAGCTACCGCGCGCAGCTCAAGGGTTGGAAGTTTGTCTTCCTGCCGGATCTGATTGCGCCCGCAGAAGTGCCGGTTGAGATGAATTCCTTCAAGTCGCAGCAGCACCGCTGGGCCAAGGGGTCGATTCAGACGTGCCGCAAGTTGCTTCCGCGGATTCTGCGGTCGGACCTGCCGTTCCACGTCAAGGCGGAGGCGTTCTTCCACCTGTCGGCGAATTTCAACTACCCGTTGATGTGCGTGCTGTCGGTGCTGATGGCGCCCTCGATGGTCATCCGCTACAACATGGGATGGTACGAAATGCTGCTCATCGACGTGCCGCTGTTCTTCGCGGCCACGGCGTCGGTGGCCAATTTCTACATGGTCTGCCAGAGGGAACTGCACGAGGACTGGATGTCCCGCCTCAAGTACCTGCCGTTCCTGATGTCGATTGGCATCGGCCTCGCCGTCAACAACACCAAGGCGGTGTTCGAGGCAATGCTCAACAAGGAGAGCGAGTTCGCCCGCACGCCGAAGTACCACATCGAGAACAACTCCGACGAGTGGATTGGCAAGAAGTACCGCCAGAGCTTCGTTGTGCAGCCCGTGATCGAGCTGGCACTCGGCCTCTATTTCACGGCGACCGTCTTCTATGCGCTCGCCAACGGCATCTACGGCACGCTGCCGTTCCTCGTGCTCTTTCAGGTCGGATTCCTCTACACCGGCCTCCTGTCGATCATTCAGCAGTTCGCCGGTGAAACGCCGGTGCTGAAGCCGATCACCGAAGACGAGCTCTAAGAGCACGTCTTCGGCACCTGATGTACCGCACGGCGGTATAAGATCGCCGCATGGCGACAGCAGACAAACCGAAGGGCGGGCTTGAGGACGTCGTTGCGACGTCCTCGGCGATCTGTTATCTCGACGGCGATCGCGGCGTCCTCGCCTACTGCGGCTACGACATCCACGACCTGGCCAGCGCCGCCACGTTCGAAGAAGTCTGCTACCTCCTCTGGCACCGGCGGCTGCCGACGCGCGCGGAGCTTGGCGACCTGCAGTCGCAGTTCGCGGCGGCGCGCGCGCTACCGGAGCCGATTCAGCGCCTCATGCGATCCCTGCCGCCGGTTGACGGCATGGATGCGCTTCGCACGCTGACCTCGGCGCTCGGCCACTACGACCGCGAGGCGAACGATTCATCGCCCCAGGCTCAATACCGGAAAGCTGTCCGCCTCACCGCACAGGTCGGCACCATCGTCGCCGCGTGGGGACGGCTGCAGGCGGGCGGCGGCTTCATCGAGCCTGACCCGGTGATGGGACACGCAGCAAACTTCCTCTACATGCTCACGGGAAACCGCCCGAACGCGACCGCCATCAAGGCCTTCGATGTGGCGCTCGTGCTGCACGCTGACCACGAACTGAATGCCTCGACGTTCGCCGCGCGCGTTGCCGCCGCGACGCTGACCGACATCTATTCGGCGGTGGTCGCCGCGATCGGCGCGCTCAAGGGGCCGTTGCACGGAGGCGCCAACGCGGAAGTCATGAAGCTGTTGCTCGAATTGGGGCAGACTGCGACGGGCGAGCGCGTGGACGAAGTCATCCGCGGCAAGCTGGCCCGCAAGGAGAAGATTCCAGGATTCGGCCATCGGGTCTACACCACGGAAGATCCCCGGGCGACGCATCTGCGACAGATGTCGCAGGACCTCGGCAAGCGCGCCGGCAGCACGGCGTGGTTCGACATGTCGCAGCGAATCGAGGCACTTGTGAAGGGGGAGAAAAAGCTCAACCCGAACGTCGACTTCTACTCGGCCTCGACCTATTACACGCTCGGCATCCCGGTCGATCTCTACACGCCGATCTTTGCGGTGAGCCGAATGTCCGGCTGGACGGCCCACGTGCTCGAGCAGTATGCAAACAACCGCCTGATCCGTCCGCGCGCCGACTACACCGGGCCGGTCTACCCGCAGCGCTTCATCCCGCTCGATCAGCGATGACCTGCGGTATGGGCGCATGATGACCGAGTCCACCGACGACCTGGTTTCTGATGCCGGGAACGCGGAAGAGGTCAACGCGAAACGCGAGTTTGCGTTGCTGCTCTATCGCCTGCAGCACCTGCCGGCCAAGTCACGAGCCAGGCTGCAAGGTGCGTTCACGCAGCGGCTGATCGATGAAACGCTGAGTGTGGAGACCCCGCGAGGTCCGCTGTCTTTCGTGCTCCTTGGAAAAGCGGCCGGCGGTCGCGCCCTGACGCTGCTGACCAAGCAGCCGGCCACCATCGAGTGGATTGACCGGTTCCGTCCGGACGGCGTCTTCTGGGATGTCGGCGCGAACGTGGGCACGTTCAGTCTGTACGCAGCGGCGCGGGGCGATACCAGGGTTGTTGCCATCGAGCCGGCCGCCGTCAATTACTTCCTGCTGGCGGCGAACTGCGAGGTCAACAGGCTTGATACCCGAATCGATGCCTTGTTGCTGGGCCTGGGGAAGGACAGGGCTGTCGAGCGGCTCGAAGTTTCCCAGTTCGAGTCGGCCCAGTCGTTCAGTTTTCGAGGCAAGGCCGACCAGCAGCATCGCGGCCGGCAGGCCGCAATCGTCCTGTCGGCGGATCGGCTCGTCGAGGAGTACGCCGTCCCCTGTCCGAACTACATCAAGATCGATGCGCCGGGTTCGCTCGAAGCCATCATTGCTGGCGCGTCGAGGACCCTGCAGCGCCCGGAGGTCCGCGAACTGCACCTCGAAGTGCGGGAACAGTCGAAGGGCGGGCAGCGGGTTATGGAGATGCTGACCCGCGCCGGATTCGTCGTCGCCAATCGACACTCACACGGCGGCTCCGCCGATCTCACCTTCGCGCGACCGGGCGGCTGATCGGCGTCCTCCGCTCGGCGTCAGGCCGCTCTGGATCGGTGGCCGTGTTCGGCACGCAGCTCCATCTCGAGGCGCCACACCTCACCTTCGATCTCGACCTCGCGGTCGCCCCAGCTGGTGGCCTCAGCTTCCTCAATGGTCATGCGCCGATAGGCGGAGAGCATCTCTCTCAGTCCCTCAAGCCGCTCGAGCTTGGCGCTGTGCTTCTTCATGCCGTTTGCTCCTATTGGTCGGTCCTCCGACACACCAGCTGGTCGGTTTGACCCACGTGGATTACCGCCCTTGGCGTCGCAGGCTGAAATCTCTGGCAATTTCCAGCCTCGCCGGTCGGGCGTGCATGCGATCGCTCACCTGGACAGTCCATATACACAAGATGTGCCATAAGCCGATACCGGAGCCCCTATCCCTGCTACCGCTACCCAAGACGTGCGTGGCCTCTCCAGGCAACCTGCATATTCAACCTCCCGCTCCCGCAGACGATTACCCGATTCGTGCCGGCTCGCGCATCTGTCTCGCCGTTAAAGCTGTTCGTCTGGACGATCGTTCCAGCCGGGATGCTGGTCTGCGCCTATGCCGTCGCTGACCTGCTTAGAAACCCTGCCTCGCCAGAGTGGTTCGTCCTGCTGTTACTCGTCGTCACTGCAGGGTGGGCCACTCTGCGCGTCCCGTCGATGCCGATCAAGATTTCCATTTCGGACATTTTCACCATCCTGACGGTGCTCATGATTGGCCCATCGGCCGGCGCGCTGACGGCGGCGCTGGACGGGCTGGTGCTCTCGCTACGAAGGCCTCGCGCCCGATCCACTCCGTCGCACGTGCTGTTCAACATGGCCTGCCTGGCTATTGCGACCTGGGTTGCAGGGCAGGCATATACCAGGCTCGCAGGACCTCAGCCGTTGCATGGGGGAGCGCAAGGCGCCGTTCGCCTGTTGGCGCTGATGACGGTATTCGGAGTGCTGCACTTCGGGTTGAACGCCGCCATGGTCGCCGTTGCGATCGCCCTCGAACGCCGGGCATCGATCCGCGTGATCTGGCGTGAGCATTTCAGCAGTCTCTGGATTGCGTCACTTGTCAGCGTCTTCGCGGCGATGCTAATCATGGTCGTGTGGCGGACGGACATGATGGAAGGGCTGATCCTGATGGCGCCGCTCCCGGTCATTCTCCACGTCGGGATGAGGCACGTCCTCGGCCGCACTGAAGATCAGGTCGCCCATCTCAGGAACGTGAACCGCGTCTACATGGCGACCATCGAGGCCCTCGCACAGGCCGTGGATGCCAAGGATCACGTGACGCACGATCACGTTCGGCGCGTACAGGAGAACTCGCTGCGCCTTGCAACATCGCTTGGCATACGGGACGAGGCACAGTTGCAGGCCATCAAGGCCGCCGCGCTCCTCCACGACATTGGCAAGATCGCGATCCCCGAGCACATCCTCCACAAGCCAGGCCGACTCACCGCAGCCGAATTCGACATCATGAAGCGCCACGCGGCCATCGGTGCGGACATCCTTGCGGTGATCGAGTTCCCGTATCCACTAGTGCCCATCGTCCGGCACCATCACGAAAACTGGGACGGCTCGGGCTATCCGGACGGACTGGCCGCGGACCGGATTCCGATCGGTGCGTGCATTCTGCAGGTGGTTGATTGCTACGACGCGCTGACGTCCGATCGCCCCTACCGCCTGGCCATGACCCCAGAGGAGGCGCGAAGAATAATCAGCGAGCGCAGCGGCACGATGTACAGCCCCCGTGTCGTCGAGGCGATGCTGGCGCTGCCGATATCAGAGCTGCAGAGCGCGCCGAAGGCAGTGCCTTGTCAAGGCGCGTTGCCGAGGCCCGGCGACGTGCGGGATGTCTCCTGGCCGACGTTGGATGGACTCTCGATGGTGGCGCGGCTCGGCGACGCGGTGTGGAGCCACCTGCAGCCACACCTTCCGGCGGCAGCCTTCGTGTTCTATGTCTACGACATGCACTCCGATGCGCTGAGGCCCGCGCATCAGGCTGGTTCACGTGTGGTTACGCCTCCTGTATCCATCGCCGTCGGGGAACGCGTGAGCGGCTGGGTTGCCGCGACGGGCCGAGC
>CANJYC010000022.1 GCA_947478985.1 Acidobacteriota bacterium
CCAGCGATAACCGACCCAGACCAGCCCCGCGCAAAACGCGAGACCGGCGGTCGCTTGCCACGGGCCTATCGAGGTCGGCGCCTCAGACATGGGTATATCGCCAGTACGTCAAGACCCGTGCCGCCTGGTTCCGGACAGATCTCCGTGAAGAACGGCCGGGCGGCCTGCATCAGTGAGAAGAAATTCCGGCTGGTGCGAGTTCTTTCCCCGGCTCAGTGCAGGAATGGATTTGCCGCCATCCTCAGGGGAATGGCGGCGAATCTTAGAACGAGAGCCTGGCGCCGAACTGCATCTGGCGCGGGTCTTTCGCGCTGAAGATGCGTCCGAAATTGGCGTTACCAAATGTGCGGTTCGGCAGGTCGAAGTTCACGGTGTTCAGCAGGTTGAACACCTCCCAGCGGAACTCGAGCTGCGAGGTGCCGGCCGTCTTCCACGTCTTCGCCAGCGAGAAGTCGAGGTTGGAATAACCCGGTCCGAGCACACTGTTGCGCCGTGCGCTGCCGAAGGTGAACGGCGCCGGGAGGGCGAAGGCCGAGGTGTCGAACCAGCGCGTCGCGGTGCGCTGGTCGCTCGGCAGATTGGGATCGCGCAGCTCGTCTGGCCGCTGCGCCGGGCCCGCGCCGATGTTGGCGCGGTCGACGCTCAGGTTGACGGTGAACGGCGCGCCGGCCTGGGCCGTGTAAATGGCGTTGGCGCGCCAGCCGCTGAGCAGGGCCTCAGTGAGGCCGCCCGCACCGCTGAAGAACGGGAGTTCATACACGCCGCTGAGGATGAACTGGTGACGGTGGTCGAAGCTTGACGGGGCCCATTCGCCGGTGTCACTGAAGATGTTCCGCACGTTCTGCGGCAGGTTCGTCTCTGACTCCGTGGCGCCCGGGCTCGACGCATCATCCATCGAGTGGGAGAGCGTGTAGCTGGTGGTGTACGCGAAATGATTGGCCAGCCGGCGATCGAGCTTGAAGGTGAGGCCGTGATAGATCGACTTGCCGTCGAAGCGGATGGCATTGATGCGGCTCAGCTGCGGAATCGGACGGCGCGCCTGGATTGACCCTGGGCCGGGTTCCGGGACATTGCGCACGGTGCCGTTGTCGGCGCCGATCGTCCACGTGCCCATGTAGGAGACCTCCGCCATCGTCGTCGGGAGAACCTGATACTGCAGTCCGCCGCTCCATGTCTGGCTGTACTCGACGTTGTAGGCGTAGTCCATGATGTTGCCGCCCACGGTGCCGGTGGCGTTGCTCGTGAGCATGTTCTTCGTGGTCGCCGTGGGAACGCGCACGTCTGACGGCACGTCCACCTGCTTGGTGAAGAAGAACGGCAGGTTGCGCGCGAACGCTGTCTGCACGCTATAGGCCCACTGATTCAGGAAGATACCGTAGCCGCCGCGGATGACTGCCCGCCCGTCGTCGAGCGTCAGCGCGAAGCCCAGGCGTGGCGCCAGGCGTATGGCGCTCGGATCCATCAGCCCTCGACCCCAACCCAGGGATTCAGAAGTCACCGCGGGAATCGGAATCAGGGCGCGCAGGGTACTGGCGCTCGGGTCGATGGTCCCTGCGTCATCGCTGGCGATGACAAACTGCCCTCCAGGCACCGACAGGTCGATCGATGACAACCGGTTGTTCACGTCGTGCATGTGCTGGTTGTATTCGTAGCGCAGGCCCACGTTGAAGGTCAGGTTGTCACGCGCGCGCCAGTCGTCCTGGGCATAGAGGTGGAGCCAGTTGGAGCGACCGTTCTCGTCACCGCGACCAATGCCCGAAACGGCCGAGGTCGGATATCCCAGCAGGAAGTCCGCGAACGCATTGCCGGTGAACTGTCCCGTGTAGGTGAACGCGCCGCGCGCGTTGTCCGCCTGCTCCGGCCGCAGCGCCAGATTGAAGTAGTACGCGCCGAACTTGTAGCGGTGAGCGCCGCGATCGAGCGTCACGTTGTCGAAGAGTTCAATCTGCCGGTTGTTACGCGTCGTGAAGACGGTGGGGTCCCCCATGGTGTTGAAGAGCCCGCCGGTCGAAATCTGTGGGAACCCGGTGTCGCGGGGGTCGGTCGTGACGCCGAGCAGGCCCGTACGCGCCGCGAAGTCGTTTCCGCGATTCAGGCTCAGCTGCCCGCCGGACACCGTCATCCAGCCGACACGGAACTCGTTCAGGAGCGACGTGCCGAAGACGCGCGTGAGGCTGCTGACGAAGTTGCGTGTCTTGGTCGTGAGCGTGCGGCCGAAGCCGGGAACGAGCGTTTCCTGGAGAGAACTCGTGCCGAAGGGCTGAAGTTCGTCGGCATCGAAGGTGCTGAACCTGCCGAAGATCTGATCCGCGTCGGTAATCCGGTGATCGATGCGGACGCTGAACTGTTCGAGGTTGCGAGTCTGTTCCTCGACCGAGGTGAGATTCTGCAGTGCCGCTGCGGACGTGGGGAGGGCGACGTGCTGCAGGAATGCGGTTGCGAGCGGATCGATGCGGCTGGCCGGAATCTGATTGTTGGCGAACGGCGTGCACGCGCCCGTGGTGGACACGGTCAGCGGATCGCAAATCGTCCCGAAACCCGCGAAGTTGCCCGCCCGCACATCAGCGGTCGGGACGGAAAAGGTGCGGGTGAGCGACCGGGTCATTCTTGTTGCTTCCACACTGCTGAAGAAGAACGAGCGGTTGGTGACAAGCGGACCGCCGAGAGAGCCGCCGAACTGATGCTGGCTGAGTGGCGGTACTGGCTGGCCCTTCGGCTGAAAGTAGTTCGCCGAGTCGAAGGCGTCGTTGCGCAGGAACTCGAAGAGACTTCCGGTGAAGGCATTCGAGCCGGCCTTGGTGGCGACGTTGATGAGCGCCGATGCTTTGCCCCCGAACTCCGCGGCATACATCGATTTCTGAATCTTGAATTCCTGGATCGAGTCGACCGACGGGTTGATCACCAGGTTGTTGAACAGCTCGTCGGTGATCTTGGTGCCGTCGAGCAGGTAGATGTTGTGGCCGGAGCGCTGGCCGCCGACGTTGGGCAGCGGCCCCGCCTGCTGCAGGGCCTCGCCGCGCGTGCCGCCGGGAGGAATCACCACCGAGTCGCTCAACTGCGCGAGCGCCAGGAAGTTGCGGCCATTGAGGGGGAGCTGGACGACCTCACGGTTTTCGATGACGTCGGATATTTCCGACGTCGTGCTCTGCAGGAGCGGGGCCGTGGTCTCGACCACGACCTGTTCGGTCAGCCCGCCGAGTCCGAGGACGAAGTCTCGGCTGACGGTGCGGCCCAGCTCCAGAACGAGGCCGCGCTGGTTTTCAGTGGTGAATCCCCCGAGGCTCACGCTGATGTCCCAGGTGCCGGTGCGGAGGGCGGGGAGGTAGTAGCGCCCCGCGTCGTCGGTGACACGCTCGACGACGGTGCCGGTCGCCACATGCGTGGCGGTCACGGTGGCTCCCGGGAGCACGCCGCCGGAGGCGTCCCGGATCACGCCGCTGATTTCAGCGGTATTAATCTGTGCAGCGACGCCCGTTGCCGTGAGCACCACCAGGAGGGCTGAAAGGAGAAGGCGCAGGCGCTGAATCATGCGGAAAAGCGTACATCGGCGTCGCGAGGCCCGTGTGTAAGGAGGTTGTAAAACCTCTTCGGACCGCCTCGTGGGCGCTATGCGCGTGCGTCGGCGCCGACGTCGGACGCGCCGGGGGGCGCGCAGCGCAGAGACAGCGTGAACGTGCTGCCCTGGCCGGGCGTGCTGACGACCGTCAGGGAACCGCCCATCGACTCGGCCACCTGCTGCGCGAGGGCGAGGCCCAGGCCCGTGCCATGGATCTGGGCGGCCCGAACGGCGGTACTGCGATAGAACGGCTCAAAGATGTGTCGCAAGTCCTCCGGCTGAATGCCGATGCCGCGATCCGACACGCTGATTTGCACCTGTGGGCCGCTCTTGCCGCCGTCGAACACGCGCGCCCGAATTCCAATCCACCGCTGGTCCTTGCCGTACTTCAAGGCGTTGGTGATCAGGTTCTCCACGCACTGGGAGACCGCCATCAGATCGCCGCTGACGGCCGGGAGATCGTCCGGCGTGTCGCGCTCGATGGTGAACTGCGCCGCCTGAATGAGTCCGCCGGTGCTGGCGAGTACCGTGTCGATGATCTCGGACGGCGCCAGTGCCTGCATGACATATCGCGGCCGGGTTTCCCGCGTCGACGCAAACAGCAGGATACGCTCGACGAGTCCCGACAGGCGGGCGACCTCGTGGCCGATGATCGATCCGTATTCCTCGAGCTGCGGGCGTCCCTCCACGACGCCGTTGGCGATGTTGTCGGCGGCAGAGCCGATGATGGTGAGGGGCGTCCGCAGCTCGTGCGATACGGTCGTGACGAAATCCATCTGCAGCCGGGCCAGCCGCTGCGCGCGAACGCTGGTCACCACCAGCATCGACATGCTGAGCACGAGCAGGCAGAGTGCCCCGAAGCTCATGGCGAGGCCACGGCGCCGCATGTCCGTGACGAAGGCCCCGAGGGGGCCACCGCGCCGGTGCCGGACGATGAGCTGCCAGTCGTCAGCCGGCGGCGTGTCAGTGAGGAGCGGAAACCAGTTGATGCCCATTGCCGCGGTCGGTCCGCTGTTTTGGGAGGTCTCGTGAAAGACTTCGACGGCCAGGGGTGATGTCGAGACTCGTGCACGTCCGAAGACATCGAGATGGCCATCCGCATCGAGCACTGGTCGATCGCCAAAGCCGGGGTCCGAGGTATAGATGGTTCGGCGCGGCTCCGGCCCGCCGACCACGGCCACTTCGTAGTCCAGACCGTTGGTGCCCTGAAAGTACCGATGGGCGAGGTCGGGGAGGATGCGGTCGTGCAACACGGTTTCATCGAGCTGGATGACGAGCCATTGGGCATCGAAGGGGATTCCGCCCTCCTTGCCTGGGGTGCGCGGCTGTGGTTCGATGGGACGAATCAGCGCCGGCACCGAAGGGTCGAAGCGCCAGTTCCGCAGGGCCGAGCCGATGTTGTAGAAGCTCTCGGTCAGCTGGCGCTGCGGCAGGGTGCCTCCTTCAGGCACGGACACGGTCGTCGGCATCGACGCGAGTGCCGTGTCGAGCGTCCCGAGCGTGGCAGGCCAGGTGATCAGCGCGAAGCTCCCCGTTTCCGGCCGGAGGTGGAATGTTTCGAGCGGCATGCCTTTGCGGCCGCTGACGACGACGTAGACGTTGGCAACGAGATCGGGATAGCGCGCGATCGAGCGCCATTCGGCCAGGCGCTCGGCCAGCTGCCGATCGATATCCGGCGCGGACTCCGCCGTCATGCGAATGGTGAGGGAGACCTCTGAGAGGTTGCGGAAGAGGTCAAGGTGCCAGTTGATCATCGACAACTGGAGCGCGTCGGCGAGCCGGACGCCGGTAGCGTCGCTCGCCTCGGTGTTCGAACGGTACTGGAGCACGGCGAGCGCGACCACGAGTGCCGCCGTCAGCAGCAGCACGGCGGCCATGCCGGCGCGTTCGCTGATGACCTTCATGCCTGCTATGAAATGGGCGCCGGTGAGCCCGCCATCGGCCCGCCCGCGAGTTCGCGGGTCAGTGTGGCCATGTCGAGTTCGTTCTCCCAGCGCGATACGACGATCGCCGCCACGCCGTTGCCGATGAAGTTGGTGATCGAACGCGCTTCCGACATGAAGCGGTCCACGCCGAGGATGAGCGCCAGGCCGGCGACCGGGATTGAGGGTACGACCGCCAGTGTGGCCGCGAGCGTGATGAACCCGGCGCCGGTGACCCCGGACGCGCCCTTCGAGGTCAGCATGGCCACGCCGAGCAGGGCGAGTTCCTGCCGCAGGGTGAGGTCGATGTTGAGGGCCTGTGCGACGAAGATGGCCGCCATCGTCAGGTAGATGTTGGTGCCATCCAGATTGAAGGAATAGCCGGACGGCACGACCAGGCCGACAACTGAGCGGGGACACCCGAGCCGTTCGAGCTTCTGCATCAGTGGCACAAGCGCCGATTCGGATGACGAGGTGCCTAGGACGGTCAGCAGCTCATCCTTGATGTACAGGATGAAGCGCAAAATGCTGAAGCCGGTGAGCGCGGCGACGGTGCCAAGCACAACGAAGATGAAGAGCGCGCACGTGAGATAAAAGCTGCCCATCAGCGTAATCAGCGGTTGCAGCGCCGCAACGCCGAATCGGCCGATCGTGAACGCCATGGCGCCGCCCGCGCCGATCGGCGCCAGCTTCATCAGGGCGTTCATCATCGCGAAGAAAATGTGCGAGCAGGCTTCGATGAAGTGGTGCACGACCTCGCCTCGCTTGCCCATGTGCGTCATGGCATAGCCGAACAGGATCGCCACGAAGAGGACCTGGAGCAGATTGCCGGAGCCGGTAAACGCGTCGGTGAACGTGACCGGAATGATGCCGAGGATGAAGTCGGTCGTCGTCTGCGTGGTGGCGCGTTTGGCGTAGTCGGCGACGGCGGTGGCGTCGAGGGTCGCCGGGTTGGCGTTGAACCCGGCCCCTGGCCGGATCACGTTGACGACGATGAGGCCGATCCCGAGCGCCAGCGTCGAGATGAGCTCGAAGTAGAGGAGGGCCTTGCCACCGACGCGCCCGACCTTTCGCATGTCCCCCGCGCCGGCGATGCCGAGGACCACAGTGCAGAAGATGATCTGGCTGATGAGCATCTTGACCAGGGCAATGAACCCGTCGCCAAGCGGCTTGAGTTTCACGGCTGCCGACGGGTTGACGTAGCCCAGGAGGCCGCCCGCGCTGATCGCGAGCAGGACCCAGAAGTACAGGTGTCCGGTGAGGCGTTTCATTGGGCGTGTCTCGAGGCGGCGGGTGGCCGCTTACTTGTATTCCGTGAAGGGAATGGATTCCAGCTCGTCGCTGTCAGCCGGCAGTTCCGTTGCGCCGTCGGGAAAGTTGCTCTCCCACAGGATGTACGCCAGCAGGTCGACTGCTTCCTGGCGGCTCAGGCTTCCGGGGGAGTACTTCGGCATCGTCGTGGCGATCTTGGTGACCAGGTGCTCGAGCGGGCGGCCGACCCAGTAGGATCTGAAATTCGGCCCGACAAGCGGTGGTGACGTGATGAGGGAATCCTGTGGCCCGCCACCGGTCAGTTCCTCCATGTGGCAGTAGGCACAGGCTTTCCGATAGAGCACCTGGCCGCGCAGTGCCTGGTCTACGGTGTAGACACCATTGAGTTGCCTTGGGGCGCTCTCAGACAGGGTCCGGCGAGGCGACGGCACGGGCAACGGCGCTCGTTGCGCGGATGCTGCAAGTGAACCGGCAAGGACCAGTCCCACGACCGCGACGACCAACAGCCTCAGTCTCATGTGCAGCCCCCTCCGTGTGCGTGTCAGCCCGCCCATTTTGCCACACAGGTCAGGGCCACAGTAGCATTCAAAGTAGCGGGTTCATGCCGGATACCCTGGCCTACTTCACGCACTCACACCGTAAGGACGGATATCGTGATCACTAGATTTCGCATCATCATCGTGGCGCTCATCGTCGGCGTCAGCAGCGTCAATGCCCAAGTGCCGGCCCCGGCCCAGGCGTCCGCCCCGGCCCCGGCACCGGCCGGTCCGGTCAGGCTGGAGCTGATGGAGGGCTCGACTGCACGCTATCGCGTCCGTGAGCAGCTCGCGGGCATCAGCTTTCCCAATGACGCCATCGGCACCACCAGCACCGTGTCTGGGGCGCTCGTACTGACCGCCAACGGCGCCGTCAACCCGGCGCAGTCGAAGATTACCGTCGACCTTCGCACGCTGAAAAGCGATCAGGACCAGCGTGATGGGTTCGTGCGAGGCGATCGGTTGCTCAACGTCGAGAAGTTCCCTCTGGTCGAGTTCCTGCCAAAGCGGGTCGTCGGGTTGACGTGGCCGTTTCCGTCGGGCCGCGGTGCGCAGGCGGGTTTTCAGATGGTTGGTGACATGACCGTGCATGGGGTGACCCGTGAGGTGACCTGGAACGTGGTCGCGACGTTTACGGACATTGTGGCCGGGTTGGCCACGACGCAGTTCAAGTTCGACACGTTCGGCCTGTCCAAGCCCCAGCTCGCGCGCCTGCTGAGCGTGGCCGACGACATCGGCCTGGAACTGGAGTTCCGGTTCAAGCGCGTCGCGATGTAACCCGGAGTTCGGCAATGCCGTGCGGAGTTCTGCGTTCTGACCTGTGTGGAGGGTGAGCTGATGCCACGAGGAGATCTCATGAAGCGATTCCTGTGTGCAGCCGCGGTGGTGCTGTGCGCCGCCGGCGCCGGTGCGCAGACGCCACAGGCGCCCGCGGCGCCGTTCCAGCCGCAGGTGGGTCAGCCCGGCAAGGATGTCGTCTGGGTGCCGACCCCGCAGGGGTTGGTCGACAGGATGCTCGACATGGCCCAGGTGACCGCGCGGGACTATCTCATCGACCTCGGGTCGGGGGATGGGCGCCTGGTCATCACCGCGGCCAAGCGGGGCCTGCGGGCGCACGGCATTGAATACAACCCGGACATGGTGGCGCTGGCCACGCGCAATGCCGCAGCCGCCGGCGTGGCGGGCAAGGCGACGTTCGTGAAGGCGGACATCTTCGAGAGTGACTTCTCGAAGGCTCAAGTCATCACGATGTTCCTGCTCCCTTCGATCAACCTCAAGCTCCGACCGACGCTGCTGAACATGCGGCCGGGGACGCGCATCGTGTCGAACTCGTTCACGATGGGGGAGTGGGAGGCCGATCAGACGTCGACCATCGGTGACGACTGCGAGAGCTGGTGCACAGCGTATTTCTGGATCGTGCCGGCCAGGGTCGCGGGGACGTGGCGGATGCCACAGGGAACCCTGACGCTGACGCAGCAGTTTCAGATGTTGAGCGGCACGCTTGGCACAACCGCGATCTCAGAGGGACGGATGCGCGGCGAGGAGATTACCTTCAAGGTCGGCACGACGACTTACAACGGTCGCCTGCAGGGGAACAGCCTTCGGGGCACCGTGTCGGGCGGGAGTGGTGGTAATTGGCGCGCTGTGAAACGCTAGCGTGAAATGACCAGCGGCTGCCCGTGCCAGGGCAGCCGCTGCTTCTCTTTACCGCCTACCGCCTACCGCCTACCGCCTACCGCCTACCGCCTACCGCCTACCGCCCACTACTACTGCGCTCCGCCGCCACGACCGCCACGACCAGCACCCGCGGGAGCGGGCGCGCCGATGGCGATGAAGTCCGGCTTGGCTTCAGACAGCGGCTTCGCCCACCGCACCTCGCCGCGCCCGACCGGGGCGGTGCCGGCCGCTCCGCCGGACACTGTGAAGGTGAACGTCTGCGGCTCGTGTGGAGCAATCTTCGCCGTGCGCCACACGACGGCGTCGGCCTTGAGCCCTGCATCGGCCTTGACGCCCTGATACCCCTGCTGGCTCGGGTTCGCTACTGTGACGCCAGGAGCCAGCGAGATCGTGATCGTGGCGTCCTCAGCCACGAGACCCTTGCCGGGCAGTCCGCCGTTATCGACGACCAGCGTGTACTCAGTGCCGTTTGCCGCCGGCTTGCTGGTCATCCTGCTCGTGATGTACGCGCGCGGGCCGAGCGAGACGGTGTAGTTCCACATTTCCCGCAGGGTCGCTTCAGGCAGGCGCGCCGCCGAGAAGTTGCCCATGCGCAGGATGCTGTTGTCCTCGCCGAGGACCTTCCGGTAGGCCGGCATCTCGGTCGTGTGCGTGTAGACCTGACGCTTGAACCACTCAAAGTCGCTGATGCCACTGCCCATGTCCTGGCGTGTGCCGCCCATGTTCGCCCCGTGGCACTGCGCGCAGCCGTACCCGGTGACCAGGAGCTGGAGTCCAAGCGGCGAACCGGCCGGCGGCTCAGCCACGCGCAGCTTGCCCGGCTCGGTGACGGCCGGCTGCGTGTCGAGAAACGCCATGAGGTTCTGCAGGTCCTGGTCGCTGATCCACTCTGGGGTGAAGGCGGGCATCACACCCCAGGGCTGCCGGACCGCGTGCTTGAACTGATCAAAGCTGAGCTTGCGCGCAGCCAGGTCAGGGCCGAAGGCGCCTTCGCCCTTCTCGCCATGACAGTTCCTGCACCACATCTGCTGCCCGTTCCACATGGCCTTGCCGGCGTCGGCATTTCCCTGTGCGAACGTCGTGTCCGCGTGGAAGAGTGCGGCGACGAACAGCAGTACTACAACTACTCGAGACATGCTTGGTTCTCCTCGGTTCTGGTGCGCGATTCCGCGCAAAGTCGCATAACTCTACAACAGAACGGTGGTGGTAACCGCCGTGGCGTCCGCGTCGGAGTTACGGCTCCATCCGGAACGGCTGGCGCCGCTGATATTGCTGCAGGCGCTGCTGTACCTGGGCCGCGAACTCCGTGTCATTGGCCTGGCGCGCGAGGGTGACAGCCGTTCGTGCGGCGGCAACCGCCTGGTCGTAGCGGCCGTCGGCCGCGTAGGCAGCAGCCAGTCGATCGAGGACGACCATGTCGTTGCGGCGCGTGAGTGCCGCCGCGTGTTCAGCCAACTGCACGGCTTCGGCCGGCTTCCGCAGGGCCTCCTCCGGCGACGTTGCCAGCAGCCACGCGAGGTCGGCCAGAGACGTGACGAGATTCGGATTGCGCCGCAGAGCTTCCCGATACTCGACGATCGCCTCGGACCGCTTGCCTTGAAATGTCAGCGTGCGGGCGAGGCTGCCGTGCGTGTCTGGAGTATCGGGCGCGATGTCGAGCGCGAGGCGATAGTGCAGGATTGCTTCGTCAAACCGATCCTGCATCTGCAGAACGTTGGCCAGGTTGTAGTGCGCGCCCGAATGTCTCGGCTGAAATGTGATCGCCTGTCGATACTGCTGCTCGGCCTCGGCGATTCGGCCCATTGACTGCAGTACGCTGCCGAGGTTGTTATGCGCGCCGGCGTTGTCTGGCTCGAGCTCAATCGCCCGCGCGTAATGCGTCAGGGCCTCCTGCGTCCGGCCGCGCATCAGCAGGGCGGTGCCCAGGCTGTTATGCGACGAGGCGAACCCGGGATTGAGTCTGACTGCCTCTTCCAGCTGCACAATCGCCTGCGCGACATCCCCATCCTCGAGATAGCGCACACCCAGGGCAGTGTGGCTCACGTGATCCTTAGGGTTGCGCGCGATCAGCGTGCGGAACCCCTCGATGTTGTCCGTGCGGAGTTTGCGCGCCATGTCGGCGGTGAGCCTGGCGAGATCCGCCGGGTTGGTCGGCAGCACCTGGAGCGTCAACTCGGCCATCTCGTCGGTCGACTGCTGCCCGTAGGTTACGCGTGCCGGCGGCTTGTGGGGATTTCTTGGATTCCCCGCCGAGTTGTCGAGCGTGTAGTGCATCACCACGGTGGTTCCTGCGGGCAGCGGCACCGGATTGGCGTAGCGATACTCGTCCTGCCAGTTGAAGTCCCAATCGTCGATGCGCAGCAGCCAGCGCGTGCTGCCATCCGGCAGTTGCGCGAAACTCTCGACGCGGTGGCCGAGGTAGTGGGTGTGCGGGTAGACCGCCAGCACGTTCACGGCAACCGGGAGTACGTAGCGATCCTCGACCACGTAGGCGCGCTCGCCGGGCGGAACGTCGATGGCCGACGAGCTCAGCCGCACCAGCGCAGGTGTGCGGACGGGAGGCTTGTCGGCGAAGTAGAGGCCCACCTCGGCCTTGAGCGTGTCGCGCATGCCCATCGGCATGACGTGAACCTGGAGTACCAGATCGCTGCCAGGATTGAGCGCCCAGGCCAGGCCTTCCGGTGTCACGGTCGGGCGCTTGCCCGGCGTCCAGCCGAGGAAATGGCCGTCGGGAAAGTCGCTGCGGTCGATCAGCATCCCGTCGTAGCCGGGACCGGGATCCGCCGCGTCGAGATCACGCGCCGATGAGGTCTGGTCAATCCGGAGGATGGCGTGGTGGACGTGCGAACTGCCGGGCCGGAACTCGAGCGCGGCGATGTACTTCCGTTCAGTAATCGGGACGGGCAGGACGAAATTGCGAAACACATCGGGGCCGGTGGTGGGCAGCGTATACGCCTCCGGCATCGTCACGACCAGGTCCGGTGTGCCCAGACGCCAGCCCGAAGGTTGCTCTGGAACCGCTGGCAGAACGGTCGGGTCACCCTCGATCATGCCGCCATCGATCCATGCGCCGATGGTCTCGATCGCCGCATCGCTCAGGCGGCGCTCGCCGACGAACGGGCCGCCGAAACCGGCGATGGGTTTCCAGGGCGGCATGTAGCGGCGCCGCGTCGCGTCGGCTACCTGCCGCGCGTGCAGCCGGACGTCGGCGTAGGTGAGCAGGCTGAATGGCGCAGTGCCCCCGGGGCGGTGGCATGAGGCGCACTGCTCGAAGACGATGGGCGCAATGTCGCGGGTGAACGTGGGAGCGATGGGGCGCGTCGTAGTCTGCGCCGGGATGATCGACGTGATGGAGAGGGCGATGAGCGGAAGGAGGAGAAGGAGGCGGGCCGTGCGGCTCGTCATGCCTGAGGATCTCACGAACCGGCGGACGCCGCTGCATATTGCAGCAGCGTCCGCCGGCAGACGGGTCGCTAGAACGTCAGCTGGATGTTCAGCTTTGCGAACCGGCCGAACTGGGTGCGGACCGGCTTCGGGTATACGTCGTTCACGCGGTTGTTGTAGGCCTCGACGCCGTTGGCATTCAACAGGTTGATGATGTCGAGGCTGGGCGCAAGCTTCAGATTGCCGACGCTGAAGTTCTTCGCCAGCTTCACGTCAACCTGGGTATTCCGATCCATGTTCACGGTGCGCGGGGCGATCAGGTTGATCGTCGCCGTGCCGTTGGCGCCCGACGACAGATTGCGGCCGAGCGACGGTGCAATCTGTGCGTTGGTGTAGACGGCGGTCGCGGAGAGGAACTGACCGGGCACATTGGCAAACGTGCCGCTCACCTCGATGCCGTACCACGGCAGCGGGTAGTGCGCGAGCACCTTGACCGACGTCTGATACGGCTCCTTGATGTCGCAGAACTGGTTGGTCGGCAGGTCGACGATCGCGCACGTGTTCATGTGCACGTGGCCGGTGCTGATACCTCCGCTGATGTTGGCGCCGCCGCGGAGTCTGGCCTGCATGCCGAAATCAACGCCGTTCCACACTTCGCTGTTGTCGCCGTACTTACTGGCGGCATTGACCTGATTCAGCACCTGGCCGCGCTTGGCCACGCTGACATCGTAGTTGTCGCACACCTGGAAACCACCGCCGCCCGGCAGGTACTTGTTGAGCGGCGCGGTGACGCAGTAGGGCGAGTAGTCGGCCGGCGTGACCGCCAGATTGTCGGTCACAAAGAGGCCGCCCTGGACGCGCCGGAAGAACGCCGCATTGACCGACAGACCCCCGGTCAGCTGGTGGTCAACCTGGGCGGAATATTCCCAGTTGAAGATGCGAGTGCCCCAGCCACTGAGCAGGTCCTCGTTGTAGCCGAGGTCCGTCGGGTTCTTCTGGCCGAAGTTGAGGTTCGAGATGATCCCGCACTCGCCA
>CANJYC010000023.1 GCA_947478985.1 Acidobacteriota bacterium
ACCACCAGCAGAAGAGACTTCTTCGCGCTCATCGCACCTATTACTCGTGTTACTCGCCCAACACCTGACGCTGCAGCTGTGCCATCCCGGGCCTGATCAGCCGACGGAACGGCAGCGTGTGCTGCGCCGATGTCGGCAGCATGAATGAATACGGGGTCTGGTATTGAATCATCGTCACCAGCCGCGCCGGCGCATCAGAGGCCACTCGGGAACCGAAGTGAAAACAGCGGCTGGTATCCACTAAGGCCGTTGTGCCGGTCGGACCAAGAATGGGATGCTCGCCACTGGTGCCAACCGCATTGTGCACTTGCTCATCGGTGAGGCGGTTTCGATACCAGTAATTCGTCCGCCGCTGGACGGTGGTCGTGGTCGCGGCGTCGAGCACCGTCAGTGGACCAGACGCCGGATTGACATCGCTGCAGTAGATGAACACCTTGATCTGAGTGACGTCGTCTCCGTCGCAGTGATACAGCTGGCTGCTGGTAGGAACATCGTCGACAGCGTCCGAGTGAAACACCTGCACGGACGTGAGAAACGGCACCGTGCCGAGATACCGCGACACGGTCGACAGCACGTCATCGCGCAGCGCGAAGGTGAGGATGGCGGAATCGAGTGAGAGCGTGGACGCCTCAAGCACATTCTGCAGAAAGCGCTTGCGGTTCTTGCCTCCCGGCGGCGCACTGGCGTCGAACAGCGAAAGCGCCTGCTGGGCCTCGGCAACGATGCCGGCGGTTTCGGCGAACCTTCCGGGCGGAAGCACGAGAAAGCCATCGACCGCCGTAATGGCGAAGTCTGTCGCGGGAAGCTGCCGCAGGGCGGCGCGGCGCTCGGCATCGAGAACATATCGTTCGATGCGCCTGGCGTGATGATAGATCCTGCGCACGCGCGGACCGCGCACGCGAAATGCCTTCGCGAGCCTGGATGACCAGCCCGAACGCCGCTCTTCACGCACAGTGCAATTATACGTGTCCGACCATCTCGAGCGATGCGGCCGACGACCCATCGAAACCCGACAGGGCGGTCTGATACGATGCGATTTGTGGTGTCATGGAAATCCTAACTGTCGACGGGCTGAGCAAGCGCTACACGATCGGCACGAAAGCGCGCCGGGAGATCTGGGCGCTGCGTCACGTCTCATTTACCGTCAAGCACGGCGAGATCCTCGGCGTCATCGGCCCAAACGGCGCCGGCAAGACCACGCTGCTCAAGGTTCTCTCGCGCGTGACCCCTCCAACCGAGGGACGCGTGGTGGGACACGGCCGGGTCATTCCCCTGCTCGCGCTTGGTGCAGGATTTCAGGCGGAACTATCCGGGCGGGAAAACATCTCCCTCAACGCCGCGATCTACGGCATCGAACCGACCGAGGTCGAGACGCGCATTGACGACATCGTCTCTTTCGCCGACATCGGCGAATTCATCGATGTCCCCGTGAAGCGTTACTCCAGCGGCATGTATTTGAGGCTGGCATTTTCCGTCGCCATCAACATGCGGCCGGACATCCTTCTGGCGGACGAAGTCCTGGCCGTTGGCGATCTTGACTTTCAGGAACGCTGCCTCGAGCGGGTGAAGCAGGCCGGAGCGGCCGGCATGAGCGCGCTCTTCGTCTCGCACGACATGGCGGCGATCACCCGGCTGTGCGACCGCGTGCTCTGGCTCAACGGCGGCGAGATCATGAAGATTGGCGATCCCGAAGACGTGGTGGCCGAGTACCAGAACACCTCCACGTCGTTTGCCGGCCGCAGCGTCAAGTCGAAGAGCCGCGAGCATCGCAACGAATGGGGAGAACTCCTGTCGGTGACGTTGACATCCGCAGATGGGCGCGAGGTGGGCGCTGTCCGGCGCGAGGACGAAGTGTTCATCAAAGTGGGCGTGAGAACAGACCGGCCGGATCTGTTCATCCGCTACGTCGTGCACGTCCACAAGGGTGCCACGCTGGCGTTCAGAGTGGCGTCGGGCATGTTCCCCGCAGAGGCTCCTGATGCCTACATGGCAAGCGTCAGGATTCCGCCGCACATCCTGGCCGAAACTCTGTACGCCGTCGATGTCGAGGTCATCCTGATTCCCCTCGAGGGCGGGAAACTTCCCCTGGCCGCCTACAACGCGCTTACGTTCCGAGTCTTCGATCCGGCGAGCGAGCGTCGTGACCGCCTGGGCGGAGTCGTGGCACCGAAGGTGGAATGGGGATTCGAAGGTCGACAGAGCGGTCCACGAGAAGTCACGAGGCACCCACTCGAAACGTCAAACCGCGTGTAGCAACCCCGCTCATGGCGTGCGCTGCTCCGCGACCAGAAAGTCTACTTGAGCGAACCGCGCACTACCTGGTGACACGTGACGGCCGTTTCTGGATCGCCTGCTTACCGCCGTCGGACGCACCCGCGCCGACGAATCCGCTCACAATCGGCCGAAGGAGTCGCCCCACCGTATGCCACGTGGCCGGCGGCCTGCTCGCCGTCACGAGCGCCTCGATGGCATCGGCCACACGTGGCGTGGCCGGCGTGTCCAGACCGAACGGACGGACGAACTGCTCGATGAATGGCGCCAGCGCCGCCGCCGACGACGGCGCAGCAAGTTCAGCGGCCAATTGGCTGTGATGCTCCTCGAAGGTCTTCGCGGTGCGCAGAAATCCAGGCGCCGTCAGGTGGGCGAAGTGCAGGGTCCCGCCTTGAGTTTCTGCAAATTCAGGTGCCAGCAACGTGAAGCTGGCGCGGCCCACGATCCCGGCTTCGATCATGCCCGTCGTGTTGATGCCCACGACCGCCGCCGCATGGTAGATCGAATCGAAATAGCCGGCCTTGGCATCGTCGAAGAGCGGCATCTCTCCGCCGCGAGGCCACACGGTGGCGCCGCCCAGTGACGACAGATCCACGTCGGCCCACGGCTGCGCATGCCCGGGATGCGGCCGGACGAGCACGCCGACATTTCTGAGGGAGGCGATCGGGGATTCGCGCAGCCGGCGGAGCCAGTCGCGCACAAACGCGACCTCCTCCCGCGCAATGAACATTGATGAACACAAGTAGAGGATGAAGGGACGGTCGGCGTTGATGCCGGTCCTCGCACAGAACTCCGCTCGCGTACTGCCTGGCCGTCGATCGAACCAGTCGTCAAAAAGCTGCGCGCCGGTCACGTCGACACGACCTGCGGGCATGCCGTGGAACCGACCGGCCTCCCGCTTCTGCGCCTCGTTCCAGACGATCGCTCTATCCGGCTGCACGGCGATCGTCCCCTTATTGGTTAGGTTGTCCCAACTCGCCACCGCCATCGCAACCGGAATGCCGAGGTGGCGCGCCGTCTTGACGTAGTCAACCTGGTAGGAGACGAAATCGATCAGTGGCGTCACGACGATGACGTCTGGGGCCAGACGAGCCACTGCCGCGTCAATCGTCGGATCGGTTGGAATCGCCTCCTCCACCAACCGTGCCAGACCGGATATCGCGGCCGCCATCGGCCAGCTTCTGGGGAGCCTGCGCGCCGCGAGGCCCGGGGACAGTTTGGCGAGGTGAGCCTGCGCCCGATTTGCGAGTGCGGTTGCCCCGCGCAGTTCCGGATGCCGATATCGCAAGGCGTTTCGCAGGGCCCGGACCTTCCCGGCCAGCGTCGTCCAGCGGTCGGACCGCTTGGGGAGATCCTCGACGCGGATACGGGGATGTGTGAGGGACAACTCCGCCAGGTAACCTGGGGTATCGACGGCCATGTGCCGTTCGGGGCCACGCGAGCCGACGACCACCTCATGGCCACGCGATGCGAGCATCCGCACGGTCGATGCGTAGTTACGCATGTATCCGTGGTTGCGCATCACGAACAGGACCCGCATGTTCCCGCAATTGTACAGGACGGCACCGGGACGATATAATTCCCGGACGCCTCACGTCTCTGACGCCCCGCGCCACGACTGAATGCACCCGACCACCGGCCGAATCCTGATTGCGCTGTCCGAGCCCGGCTACTTCCGCCTGTACGGGTCCACGATCACCGAGTTGGCACGTCGTGGATGGGAAGTCGACCTCGTATTCGACAACCCGGATCGGCGCGGGCCTGGCAGCGCCACCCCCGCTGATGCGCCACCAGGCGTGCGATCCATTGGTGCACTTCCGGATCCGGATCTCTCACGCTCCGCATCACGGCGAATCGGCCTCGATTACCTTCGGTACCTGGAGCCGGACTTCGCGGACGCAGAGTACCTTCGGCGCCGCGCCGCGGACAGGCTTCCCTCGTCGCTCAGCTGGCTTACGCGCATCAAGCGACTGCCGCGATGGGTCGTCTCCTGGGCCATCGCCATCGCGCGCGGAATTGATCGGATCACGCCTGTCGCGCAGGCCATGGCCGACCTCATCAGAGAGGTCCGCCCGGCGGTCATCCTCGTGAGCCCCATGGTGATCATCGGCAAGTCTGGCTTGCGCCAGACAGAGCTCGTCCGGGCCGCGCGAGCTGTCGGCGTGCCGGTTATCGTCGGCGTCGCCAGCTGGGATCACCTGACGAGCAAGGGACTGATCCGCATCGTACCGGACGCCGTCACGGTCTGGAACGAGCCACAGGCTCTGGAGGCGGTGAGACTTCATCGCATTCCACGCTCGCGCATCATCGTGACTGGTGCACAGTCGCTCGACCACTGGTTCGAGCCGACGTCGCCTGCGGAGGAGCGAGCCTTCAGACAGACGTTGGGGATCGCTGAGGGCCAACCCGTCATCCTCATCGTGGGGTCGTCGGCCAACATCGCTCCAGGGGATTCGGAAGTGGCCTTCGTCCGCCGCTGGCTGGCAGCCCGGCAGGTCTCCGCCTCACCGGCGGTGCGCCAGGCGTTTGTCCTGTTCCGGCCACACCCGGGCAACACGGCGCCGTGGCTAGAAGTGGATCTAGGGGAACCGGGGGCGGTGATCTTTCCTGCCGCCTACTCAGGCATGCCACTCTCTACTGAAGAGATCCGTACGTTCCGTTATTCCCTGGCGACAAGCACAGCAGTCGTCGGCATCAATACCACCGCCATGATTGAGGCCGCCATCTTCAAGAAGCCTGTGTTCACCGTTCGCGATGCGGCGTTCGATCACAGCCAGACGCAGACGCTGCACTTCGGCCATCTCGCCGGCGAGCAAGGCATCACGTCCACCGCACAGACCCTGCCGGAACACTTTGCACAACTGGATCGCGCGTTCGCGAGTGAAGATTCGGGTGCGGCGGCCGAACGTTTCGTCGAACGATTCGTACGCCCGCTCGGGCTGGGCACATCGGCGACGGCTCAACTCTGCGATGTCATTGCCTCGGTTGCGAACCGCTCGGCAACGTCTTCCGCCGCTGCAATGGGCGCTCCCACCCCTGAGGGGCGCGCATCCAGAACCATGGGAGGACAACCGTGAGCGCGAGCACCGTCACGTCGCACATTCCTGGCATCAACGACGAGGCTCTCGCAAGAGCCTTCGAACCGTACGTGCTCGAGTCATTCGATCTGCAGGATCCGCGATGGGTCGCACGCGTCGCACACGTGGCCGGCAAGATGTCCCGGCCGCCCAAGCCGGCGCACAAGGGGCTCACCAGCGACGGCATCCGCAACGTCGAGACGGTCGGGGACCTCTACCGTGAACTCTGGTCAGATGTAAACCTTGCGGACCAGCTGCAGAGCACGCGATCGCTCTGGTTCGAATGGTGCGGACGCGGCGTGCGGGCGCGGGCCATTGGCTACAAACGCGTGGTGCATCTGTACCTCGCTCAGGCAATCGAGTGGCTGAAACCGGAGTCGGTCATCGAAGTGGGATTCGGGTGGGGCGTCAACCTGCTGACTCTGGCCGTACAGCTGCCGCAGGTGCGGTTCGGCGGTATCGAGCTGACGGATTCCGGAGTGCAGACGGCTCGAAGACTGGCGGCCGACGGCACGACTCCAGACTTACTGATGGATTTCGCACTGGACGGCGTGCACGACGCCTCAGCGCTGAATCGACTGGACCTGAGGCAAGGAAGCGCCGATGCTATTCCTCTGCCTGACAAGTCCGTCGACATGGTATTCACAGTCCTCGCCCTCGAGCAGATGGACCGTATACGGGAGTCCACGCTTCGTGAACTTGCACGTGTCGCGCGCCGGCATGTGGTGATGATCGAGCCGTTTCGCGAGTGGAACGCCGACGGCCCTCGACGTGAATTCATCCGCCGCTACGACTACTGGTCCGCCGCGATCGCAGACTTGCCGGCGTTCGGACTCGTGCCGGTGGCTGCAACGACCGCCCTGCCTCAGAAACTCACGTTCCATGCCGGCATGGTTATCGCCGAGGTCGCCGCCGGTCGCCGCTGATGCGCTTTCTCCTCGTCGTCAAGCAGCAGCGCAATGTCGACGCCTTTATCGAGGCGTTACGCCTGCTGGCCGGACGCGGGCATTCGGTCACGCTGGCGGTGCAGGATGCCGACGATCGCCGGAACGATCGACTCTCTTCCGCGATTGACGCGGCCGGCATCGCCGTCGTGCGATGCCCGGCGGTGCGCACCGACACGTGGAAGGATGTCGCCACGCTGCTGCGCCGCCTCCGCGACTGCCTGCAGTACCTCCGTCCGGAAATGCGACAGGCCGTGAAGCTGCGCGCGAGGGCGTTCGACCGGCTCCGTCAGGACCTGATGTTCGACGCCGAGACGCACACAGCCGTGGCCGGCCTCCTGGCCATTCCCTCTGAGCAGACGCGCCGCCTCGATGCCGCGTTAGCGCTTGCCGAGCAGGCGCTGCCGACCGATCCCTTGTTCGACGAGTTCCTGGCCACGCATGCACCAGACGTGCTGCTGGTGTCGCCGCTGGTGCACTTTGGCCCCGCACAGGCCGACCTGGTCGCCAGCGCGCGAAGAGCGGGCATCCCGGCCTGGATGCTGCTCTACAGCTGGGACAACCTGAGCACCAAGGGCGCGATTCACCGCTGGCCGGACCGCATGGTGGTCTGGAACGATCGGCAGCGTGCGGAGGCCGGAACGCTGCACGGCTTCCCTGCCGAACGCGTCACCGTCGTTGGAGCGCCGCGGTTCGATGCATTCTTCGCGCTGCGGCCCGCGATGAGCGGCGTCGAGTTCCACGAACCGCTCGGGCTGGATCCGACGAAGCCGACACTCCTGTATGTGTGTTCTTCGCGACTGGTGTCCGAAGAGGAATTGCCGTTCATCACGCGCTGGATTCGCGCACTGCGGCTCTCCGCGTCACAGTCGGTCCGCGACTGCAACATCATCGTGCGGCCACACCCGGACATCGCCCTGCTGCCTGATGGAACATCGATGCTGCGCCATGAGTGGCCGGCCGCCCCTGGTCTGCGCGCGCGGATCGCCCGGCCATTCGATGACGGGCGCGCAATCGTGCTGATGACCCCGCACGAGACGCCCCTTGGTCTCTTCGAGTCGATCACGCACAGCGTCGCCGTTGTAGGCCTCAACACCACGGCCGAGCTCGAGGCCGGAATCGTGGGACGGCCGGTATTCACCATCCTGGCCGACGCGCATGATGCCGATGGGCAAAGCAGCACCATGCACTTCCACTACCTCACCACGGCTGCGGGTGGCTTCGTCTCATCCGCAGCGGGCTTCGAGGAGCATGTCGCGCAGCTTGAGGCCATGCTCCGGAAGGGACCCGATCCAGCGCCCATCCGGGCCTTCATTCAGTCGTTTCTGCGCCCGCACGGCGTCGAACGCCCGGTTGCGCCAATCCTGGCGGATATTCTCGAGCGCGGCGCCAGCGCCACGCCGGTGGCCAACGCCATGCCCGGGTCTGCGGCCACGGTGGCGATTGAGAGTGCCGAGGCCGCGCGCTCAGGCACCAGACGGCCGGTCCTGCCTTTGACGTATGCCATTACACCGCCGCTATGCGTGTACGCCACTCGCACAACGGAGCGGATGGCGGACGGCGGCACCCTGGCAGTCGACCCGACGGTCGCGGAGTGGATCGAGCGCGAAATCGGGCTGGGCGAAGTGCTGTACGACATCGGCGCCGGCGTCGGCGAGTACACGCTCATCGCCGCCAAGCGCCGGGGCGCGGTCGTGCTGGCGTTTGAACCGGGGTACGCCGCGCACGGCGACCTGTGCGAGAACCTGCTGCTGAATGGCTGCGAGGCGTCTGTTGTCCCGATCCCGCTGGCCCTGGCGGGACGCGATGGACTCGCGGAGCTCAAGTACCTCCACGGCCAGCCTGGCGAAACTGGTTCCGTGGTGCGCGACGACATCGACTGGCGCGTGAAACACCGAGGGCCGAACAAGCCATACCTGCAGCCCGCACTGCTCGTCCGCCTCGATACGCTCATGGCACGACAGGGGCTGCCGTCTCCGCATCACGTCCTGATCGCGCCGCATGTCGCGGCCGTGACGGTCCTCGCAGGCGCCACTGCCACATTGCGCCTGCCCTCGCTGAAGTCTATCTGTGTGTCGGCGACACATGACAACACGGCGGCGGTGCAGGCATCGCTGCAGCCGCTGGGCTGGATTCAGGCCACGCAGACACCGACGCCTCTCGGCACCGTCTCCATCTATCGCCGCTAGCCTTCGTCCCTGGCGGGACTGCAGCGGCCGCTAGACCTTGTCAGCTGCGTCAGCTTCGGCGCGTCCGAAAAACCACATCCCTGAGACGAACACCACCAGAGTTATGGCTGCCGACACGCCGAACTCGCGCGCGCTGATCGTGCCGATGCCAAGCACGCCGTACTTGAACCCATTCACTACTGGCGTCATCGGATTCAAGGCCACCAGCCACTTGTACTTCTCGGTCGGGAGCGGATAGAGCACCGGCGTCAGCAGTGACCAGAACCCGAACACGTAGCCGAGTGTGAATCTCACGTCGCGTGCCTGCATGGCGGGCACGGACGTCCAGAGCGAAATCCCTACGGACAGAACGCCTGAGAGCGCGAGCGCGGCCAGCGACCATCCCAGGTGCGCTGGCGTGAAGTAGTTCACGCCCGTCGTCATGTGGTAATACACGAACCCGACCGCAAGGACCACCATATAGATGGCGAAATTAAGGTAGGCCGGCGTCATGGTCGCCAACGGCAGGATCAGCCGCGGGATGTAGATACGATTCATGAGCCCGCGATTCAGATCGAGACTCCGCGTACCCCACATGGTCGCGGCAGAGAACAGCTCCCAGATGGCGCTGCCGGTGGTCACAAACAGAAAGTACGGGATGCCGTCTGATCCGACGCCCAGCACGCCGCCGAAGATGAACGTATTGACGAAAATGGGAAACAGCGGACGGATCAAGATCCACGCCGGACCCAGCACGGTGCGCCGGATCATTTTCTCCAGGGACTTGGTCGCAAAGAAACGCATCAGCCGGCGATAGCGCCACACGTCCCGCAACCGCGACATGAGGTCTTCGCGTCGCGGTTCGATCACCCACTCAACGAGTTGCGGGCCTGGCTGATTATCCGAGACGTCCATCACGATCTTCGAGTCTACCTCAGCGGCCAGCGGGCACACGGCGACCGATGACATCGCTAAGGTGTTCGACGCTGGCAACGTCGATCGCATCCAAGACGCCGCCGCCGGATGCCGCGAAGGCCTGCTGGGCGAGCTCGAGGTGATACGTGAAATAGGTCCGATCGGAGTAGAACGCGATCGCGTGCACGCCGCACATCGGAGCCAGGTACGAGAACCCGCCGTAGGTGCCGACGAATGCCCTGGCACCCGCGATGATGGCCGTCTGCCACGCGAGGTTTTCCTCCGGCCGGCCGCTCATGTCGACGGTGTGAATCCTCGCCCGCATTCCGGCGCCCCAATCGACGTGGTCATCAACGCGGAACCCCGGGTTGAGCATCACAACATCGGCACGCTCGCTGATCGTGGCCACGACCCTGTCGACGAAGTCACGATTGGCAGGGGTGTCAGGAAAACAGTCGCTGAAGTAGAACCGTACCGCCACGTAGTCACGAGGCAAATCCGGGAGGCCCGCGGGCTTCAAGGTGTCGACCTTTCGATAGGTGACGTGGTCGAGCACACGCGAGGGTGGCGCCTGCCGCTTCCAGAACGGCATGAATAGCGCATACATCATCGCGGGGTGCAGGAGGCTGACCGCGCCGCCGCCGAGACGTCCGCGAACACGACGCAGCAGCTCCCGGTCGTAGGCACCCATGAAGCGCTGCTTTTTGGTCGCAGCGGTCCTCGTGCGGAATTCGTCTGGTGTCGCGAGAGAGAACACGTCGACGTACTGGGCACGAATGCCGCTGTACCAGCCGGCCGTCCCCCCGCGTGACACGATAGTGAGCCGGTCGGCAGGCAGTTGAAATTTATCGACCGCCCAGCGCACGAACGGAATCCAGTAGAGCAGCTCGAATCCGATCTCACCGGTCCATGGACCAATGACGATCGGTTGGCCACTGCGGCGCAGGCGATCGAGCCGATCCAGCACGCGCTGTTCCGCGATCTCGAATTCGGATTCGATCCCGGCACGGCGCGCGAGGCGCGCCAGCGCCGACGCCTGACGGCGCACACCCGCGCGGAGCTCCGTGAATCGCTCCTGCGTGACGGCGACTTCCACGGATCGAGCCTGCTTCAGGTGCTGGAGCTCAGACGCCTGCGTCGCCGTCAGGCTGCCCAACGCCTTCAGGGCGTCTCGCTGCTGCCGAGCCAGCTCAATCAGTCGCTCGACACGCTCGCGCTGAGCTGCAGCGTCCGGGGCGAGCAGCGGTTCGAGCAGACGGCCGAGACGGCGAAAGCCGCGATGCAGCAATGACACGTCAATCGACCGCGAACCGGAGTTGCCCCTTGTCATCGAAGTCGAGCGTGCCGACCGCGAGACCGTGTTCAATGGCTGAGGACCACTCACCCGCCACGCGCGGGCGCATGCCTTCGGGCAGCTTGAGGATGCCGCGGTTCCGCGCCGTCAGGTAGGTTTCAAGGCGCTGCGCCAGCTTCGTCGGCGAGATCGGCTCCCAGGGAACCGCCGCGCCGGTCATGCGGGCGAGACACAGGTGGTCGGTCTTGCGCCCCTTGAGGAATGTCACCTCAAATCCGTTCGCCGCCAGCGCCCGCACAAGGGAATACCGATCGAACGCCTGCAGGTGCAGGGGATTGAGGTGCGCGATGAGGGACTTGCCTTCCCCGAGCACGTGCCGGTCGTCCGGCTCGTTGTACAGGTAGAGGTAGCCGCCAGGCTTCAGGTGCGTGCGGATTTCCCGGAGAAACTCACCAGGCCGAACCGCATGCGTCAGCATGTGATTGCAGACAATCAGGTCGAACAGGCCGTCGAATGGAATGCGGAAATTGTCGTAGTCGATGACGCCTTTTGACGTGAAGCCGTAGAGCTGTTCGAGCACGAAGCCCTGGCTCTCCCACATCGGCATCACCATGACGTCGGCGTTGTACAGACGGCGCAGGCTTTCCGCAATGGTTCCGGCACGCGGCCGGACTTCCAGGACGCGTGCACCATTCGGCTGCACCAGGTTCCCGAGCAGGTCCACGTGCGCGCTGTTCTCGAATCGATCCTTCAGCGCACCCTCGATGTACTCCGTCGTCGGCAGGCCGAGGTGCTCGGAGACCCAGACACCGTGCGCGGCCATCCGACGCAGCTGGGCTTTGTCGTCATCGCTCAATGGGAAGTGGTTCAAGAGCGGATTGCTGAGCCGTCCCGTCGCTGACGCCTTCCCGGTCACCTCGCCGAAGTGCTCGAGCAGGAACTGATAGCGCTGTCCGAAGGGGCGGCGTGCAGCGTAGGTCACGCCGCAGGCATGACACACGCTGTAGTTATAGCGAGCCGACTGCCGATCGGGCGCCTTCGCGAGCAGGATCATCTTGTTCCACTCGAGCACCAGCGTCCGCTCGGCGCAGCCGCACAGCGGACAGGCGGTCAACAGCATCCATTCCTGGCCGCCTGGATCGGGATGCACCACACCACCGCCGACCTCCTCCCATTCCGGCTCGCCTTCGGGCGAATCAATGGAGAGAGGGATTGCGCGCGAGGACAGCCGCGCCTCGCGCACTGGGCCGTGATCCTGTGCTTGAATCAGGTGCGCCAGCCGCCCGACCTGAAGACTGTTCTGGAGCATCCGTTCGGACATTTGGTGCCGCAATTCCTGCACCTCGCGCGTGAGCGCGCTCAGCCGCGCCTCCGAATGCTTCGAATGCCGGGCGAGATTCCGCACCTGCACCAGCAGATCGCCGGCGGCCTTCGTGAGACGGCGCATCCCCTCGGCCAGACCCGCCAGGCGAAGATCGCCTCTCACGAGCAGAGCCAGCGCCCGTGCCGGAACTTTCAAGATGCGAATCGCGAGTGATTCTGATGACGCCACCGTGGGCATTATGCCATCGGTCCATCATTGCGGGCAGCGTGGGCGTCGGCGCCCGACAGCGTGACCCTGTAGACCAATCCGCTGCATGCCATAATGGGCGGCCTGCCCGTGAAGACTTCCGACCTCGAGCTGACGGTCCTCATGCCGTGCCTGAACGAGGCCGAGACTCTCGCCCGTTGCATCCGCAAGGCCCAATCCTGCATCGACCGGCTCGGCCTCTCGGCCGAAGTGATCGTCGCGGATAACGGTTCAACCGATGGGTCCCAGGACATCGCCGTTGCCGAAGGAGCCCGTGTGGTGGACGTCCGCCAGCGCGGCTACGGCGCGGCGCTCTACCACGGCGTGCTGGCCGCACGCGGGCGTTTCATCATCATGGGCGACGCTGACGACAGCTACGACTTCTCGCAACTCGACGCTTTTGTGACGAGCTTGCGCGAAGGCACTGACCTGGTCATGGGCAATCGCTTTCTCGGTGGCGTGCGGCCGGGCGCCATGCCCTGGAAGAACCGCTACATCGGCAATCCACTGCTCTCGGCCATTGGCCGATTGTTCTTCCATTCTCCCGCGCACGATTTTCATTGCGGCCTGCGGGGGTTCACACGCGATGCGTTCGATCGCATGAATCTACAGACGACGGGGATGGAATTCGCATCCGAGATGGTCATCAAGGCCACATTGGTCGGCCTGCGCATCGCCGAAGTGCCCACGACGCTCGACCGCGACGGACGGAACCGTGCGCCGCATCTGCGCCCGTGGCGCGACGGATGGCGTCATCTCCGCTTCATGCTGCTCTACTGCCCGCGGTGGCTCTTTCTCTACCCTGGAGGAGCGCTGTTTGCCGTGGGCGGCATCGCCTTCGGTGTGATTCTGCTGCCGTCACGCATGACAGGTCCGCTCGTGGGCATGGAAGCGCAGAGCCTTCTGCTGGCTGCCGTCGCGGTTCTGCTGGGATTCCAGGGGGTGGCATTCGCCTTCTGCGCCCGGATCTATGCGCTCAGCGAAGGACTGCTGCCCGAGGACCCGACGCTTGAGCGAATGTTCCGGCTCTTCACGCTGGAGACGGGCCTGGCGGCCGGCACCGTGCTCCTGCTTTCCGGCGTTGCCGCAGGCGTGTGGGCAGCCATGTCCTTGACGCGGGGAGGCGCAGGGATGATC
>CANJYC010000024.1 GCA_947478985.1 Acidobacteriota bacterium
ACACGCACTCGCCGTTCCCTTCGTGAATGGCTTTTGGCCACGAGAGAATCGCCGCGCAGGTCAGGCCGGAGAGGCGGACGTCGCCGCATTGGCCGTCCGTGATGCGCATCCCGACCAGGGCCCGGCAACTGCCGTCCTTGGAGTTTGGGAAGCCGCCGAAGTTGCACCCACAGCCGAAGTCGCAATTGCAGAATTCGTAGCCCGTTCCACGCAGATGCCACTGTGTCGCTGTTGCTGTAGCCATGAGCCTTCTCCCTCTGATTTCCGCGTCGACACTCTAGCACTACACGCTCAGGTGCGGCAGGGGGGCTAAGTCGTCCGTGATGGACCTCGACTTGGGTTGCACGAACAGGGATCATATTGAGTCGATCCCTGATGAATCATTCGTTGCGGATAAGCCGCGCACTAAGCGTCGTCGCCTGCGCGTTGGGTGTCTTGGTGCTCCTGGGCTGGATCGTGGGGAGCAGCCTGTTGCGCGCCGCGGGTCTCGGCACAGTGCCGATGGCCCCGGTCGCAGCCTTGGGTTTCATACTGGCTGGCCTCTCGCTCTGGTTGCTGGCATTACCAGCGGGCGTGCCGCGCGAGGCGACCGCACGGGAGCGCTTTGGCCGGTTACTGGCGTGGACGGTGCTGCTCAACGGGGCCATCGCCATCCGCACGTATGTCGTCGGGCGCCTTCTCGGATACGAGTCATTTGGATTTGTCCCTCCCGACGACGGCTTTCGCGGCATCCGCCTTGCGATGGCACCTACGGCGGCGACGGGATTTGTACTGGTAGGCATCGCACTCCTGCTCGTGGCGCGCCCGCGTTTTACCAGAGCGATAGTCTGGGTCCTGCTGCCTGTGTTTGCACTCGCCTGGTTCGGCGTCAGTGTCTTCGCGATCGGGGCATCGCCAATATTGCCAGCCCCAGCCATGTCGTTATCCGCCGCGATCGGCCTGTTGGCCCTCTCGATTGGGGTGCTCTCGGCCCGCTCGGACGGAGGCATCTTCCTTCTGCTGGAGAACCGTGGCCCCGCCGGCGCGATGGTTCGACTGCTGCTCCCGGCGATTGTCGTGTTGCCTCTGATCTTCGTGTGGTTCCGATTCGATGCCCCGCTGGCCACATGGATGGATGCCAGCACCAGCCTGGCGCTGTTTGCTCTTGCAACCATGGGCGCGAGGGCCGCGCTCGTCTGGTACGTGGCCGCTCGGCTGAATCACATGGAACTTCAGCGTCAGGCTGACGTGCAGCGGCTGCGCGAGAGCGAGAGTCGATACCGGAGGTTATTCGACAGCTCACCGTACTGCGTGCATGAAATTGACCAGGAAGGGCGTCTGATTCTGATGAATCGCGCGGGTCTGGCGATGATGGGTCTGCAGGATGAACAGGCGGTGCGTGGCATGCCTTACGTGTCTGCCGTGTCGGCCGAGGATCGGGAGAGAGTTGGTCATCTGCTCCAGATCGCATTCGAGGGTCAGGCGAGCGAATTCGAGTTCACTTCGATCAACGGGCTAGCCCTTCGATCGTCGTTCGTGCCAATCACGGATGATCAGGGCGTTGTCGAACGGGTGATGGGTCTGACAGAGGACGTCACGGCCAGGCGCCACGCCCAGGAGGCGTTGCGTGCGGCTGAGGCACAGGCGCATCAGGGAGAGAAGATGCTGGCCGTTGGGACCCTGGCTGGCGGGATTGCCCACGACTTCAACAATATCCTGGGCGCGATTCTCGGTAATGTGGAGTTGGCCGAACAGGACCTCGAGGCGGGACATCCCGCCGCGGAGAGCCTCGCACAAATCCGCAAGAGCGGCCGACGCGCGGCGGACCTGGTGAAACGCTTGCTCAACGTCAGCCGGCCGCAGACAGCGACGCGAAGTGTCGTGAACCTCCGGACCGCGGTGTTGGACGATATTCCGCTGTTTCGTGCGATGCTCCCGGCCGGCGTGGAGTTGGCCGTGCGCCTTGATGAGCGTGTGTCGGACATCGTCATCGACCCCACCGAACTCCATCAGGTGCTCCTGAATCTGATCACCAATGCCTGGCAGGCGATTGGAGGCCAGGGTGGGTGCATCAGTCTGGCGCTTGAAGACGTGGACGCTGGTCACGCAGCGGGCCTTCGTCCGCCCGGTGTACCGCCCGGCCGCTACGCCCGGCTCTCCGTGACCGACACAGGCCACGGTATGGATGCGGAGACGCGCGACCGGATCTTCGATCCATTCTTCACGACCAAGGATGTGGGGAAGGGCACCGGCCTCGGACTGTCTGTCGTGCATCGCATCGTCACCAGCCTCGATGGCGCCATCACGGTCGACAGCGCGCCAGGTCAGGGCGCGACGTTCGCGGTGTATTTCCCGGCGGCGGCAGGGGCGTCAACCCGTCGTGTTGCCGGCACGGCCACTGTGCCGCGCGGACGCGGCGAGCATGTGCTTGTCGTCGACGACGAAGAGCCGCTGCTTACGGTGACCACACGCATGCTGGAGCGGCAGGGGTATCGCGCGACCGGCGTGTCTGGCGCCGTCGACGCCATCACCGCCATGGCGGTCGCCCCCGATGCGTACGACATCCTGGTGGTCGACTACAACATGCCTGGTGCCACAGGACTCGAACTGGCGCGCGATATTCGGGCGCAGTGTCCGGGCAAGCCGATCATTCTGGCGTCGGGCCACGTGCCACAGGGGCTCGATGCGGAGGCAGCGACTGCCGGCGTGGGACGGCTTCTCCGCAAACCCTATTCGGCCGCGGAGCTGTGCGCGGCCCTTCGCGATCTTCTGGATCTGGAGCCCGGTCGCGTCGCCTGAACGCCATGAATGAAGACGTGCTGGCCGAGCTCGTGCGTGCGCTGCAGCGGGGAGAATCCGCAGCGCTGGTCACGATCGTGTCTGCGCAGGGTTCGACCCCGCAGCGGTCCGGGGCCAAGATGCTGGTGTTTGCCGACGGCCGTACGCTCGGCACGATCGGCGGCGGGTGCTACGAGAGCGACGCCCTGTGGAAGGCCATCGAGGCGCTTCGCACGCGGGCGCCACGGCTCGTGCGGTACGACCTGACCGACGACTTCGCGGAGGAGTCCGGCCTGATTTGCGGGGGACAGATGCAGGTGTATATCGAACCGATCGAACCCGCGCCCGATCTCTACATCGTCGGAGCCGGGCACGTGGCGCAGCACCTGGCCGCGACCGCGCGGCCCGTCGGCTTCCGCACGCACGTGCTCGACGACCGCGAGAAGTTTGCGAATCGCGAACGCTTTCCCGACGCGGATGAGATTGTCGTGGACTCGATTCCCGAATGGCTGGGCCGCGCCGTCCTCGCGTTGAATGCCTATGTGGTGGTGGTGACCCGTGGGCACCGGTATGACCTCGATGCGTTGCGCGCCCTCGCGTCGCGTGACCTGCGCTATCTGGGCCTGATTGGCAGCCGGGCGAAGGTCGCGCGCATTTGCGATGCGCTGGTAGCCGAGGGGATGCCGCTCGAGCGGTTGCTGGGCGTCCACGCGCCCATCGGTCTCGACATCGGCGCCGTGACACCTGAGGAAATCGCGATCAGCATCCTCGCGGAACTCGTCGCGGTGCGTCGCGGGAAGATGGCCGAGCCGCATGTGGCTGCCGCGTCGCTGCAGTGGAAGCGGATGCCCTCCGCCGTGACGCAGGAGTGATTCCGGGCATCGTGCTTGCCGCCGGGAATTCCTCCCGGATGGGGCGCCCCAAAGCACTGCTGCCTGCGGACTCCGATGGTGAGTCGTTCCTTGCGCGCATGATCCGCATCCTGATTGAGGGCGGTATCGAGGACGTCGTTGTCGTGCTGGGACGCGATGCGGATCTGATTCGCGCTGCGGTTCCCGACGCGGCGCGTCCGGTGCGGTACGTCGATAACCCGGCGTACGAAGACGGTCAGCTCTCCTCGATCCTGGTGGGCCTGGCTGCTGTCGAACGTCCGGACGTGCGCGCGGTGATGGTCACCCCCGTCGATCTGCCGCTGCTGGAGGCTGGCACGGTGCGGACGGTGCTGGCGGCGTATCGTGCAGCAGGCGGGGCCGCGATCGTCCGTCCGGCAACGCAGGGCCGTCACGGCCATCCCGTGATCTTCGATCGGCGCCTCTTTCAGGCACTGCGGGACGCGGATCCCAATGTCGGCGCACGAGCGGTCGTGCTGGCGCACCTCGCTGAGGTGGTGAACGTCGACGTCTCCGACGATGGTGCGTTCATCGACGTCGATACACCCGCCGACTACGCGCGCTACGTGATGCCGCGCACCTGAGGGCGGTCTACCCCCAGCGGAAGCCGCTCTTGGCGAGCGGCAGCGTGCGGATGCGTCGCCCGGTCGCCGCGAAGATCGCGTTACTGATGGCCCCAAGCGTCGGTGGCAGCGCCGGCTCGCCGAGGCCGGTCGGTGGATTGTCGGTCTTCAGGAACTCCACGTCGATCTGCGGCGCCTGTGCCATCCGCGTCGGCTGATACACGTTGAAGTTGCCCTGCACCGCCTTGCCGCCTGCGATCGTGACTTCCCAGTTCATGAGGTGGCTCATGGCTTCGATGACCGCGCCCTGCGCCTGATTGGTCGCCATGCTCGGGTTGACGATCTGGCTGCCGATGTCTCCGACCACCCACACCTTGTTCACGCGCAGGGCGCCGTTCGCGCTCGCCGTCACGTCGGCGACATTCGCGAAGTAGCCGCGATGGCTGTACTGGAAGGCGACACCCACGCCGGATCCGGCAGCGGGCCGTCGCGCACCCCAGCCCGATCGCTGGCGCACCAGCTCGAGCACGCCGCGCATCCGCGCCGCATCGAAGCCGTCCGCGCCCTGCGCGGGAGGCGCCATGGCTGGCCGGGCGAGCAGGTCGAGGCGGAACTGGAGCGGGTCCTTTCCAGCGGCCAGCGCCAGCTCGTCTATGAAGGACTGAAAGACCCACGAGAAGGCGTTGCTGCGTGGCGCGCGCATCGCACCCGTGGGGACGCCCATCGGGATGAGCGTCGTCTGGAAGTCGAAGTGGGGGATGAACCGCGCGGGGAACTCGACGCCGTTGATGTTGCCGGAGTTGGTGAACCCATCGACGCCGCGGGCATTGTCGCCGTAGCTGACGAAGTGATTCCGCCACGCCACGACCGCGCCGGCCGCGTCGAGGCCGGCCTTGAGGAAGTGGAAGCCTCCGGGCCGGTAGTGATCGTGGTGAAAGTCGTCCTCGCGCGTCCAGAGCACCTTGACGGGGACGCCAATCACCTTGGCAATCGCCGCGGCCTCGCCCATGTAGTCATTGGTGAGCCGCCGTCCGAACCCGCCACCCGCGCGGAGCAGGTGAACGGTGATGTTTCCAGCAGGGATGCCCAGCACCGAAGAGACCAGTTGGCGCCCGTTCTCCGGCGTCTGCGTGGGCGCCCAGATCTCCATCATGCCGTCGTGATAATGCGCGGTGCAGTTCTGCGGCTCGAGCGGCGCGTGCGACAGAAAGGGGTAGGTGTAGGCGGCGTCCACCACCTTGGCTGCTCCGGTGAGCGCCTGCGTCGCGTTGCCGTCGACGCGCAGTGGAAACGCCGGCGCCTGTGCCGCGATGGCCTGCGCGCGCTGGGCGAACGCGTCGCTGCTCTGCTGGGCGGTGGCGCCTTCGTTCCACGTCACCTTGAGGCTGCGGCGAGCGCTCTGCGCCTGCCACCAGGTGTCGGCCACGATAGCGACGCCGGGCATCAGTCCTCGGAGGTCGGCCGTTCCCGCGACGGTAAACACATGTCGCACGCCTGGAAGGGCCTTTACCTCATCGAGATTGGCAGTGACGACGGTGCCGCCGAAGACGGGGCACTTCTCGTACACGGCGAAGAGCATGCCCGGGAGCGTGAAGTCGATTCCGAAGATCGGCTTGCCGGTCACGATGTTCGCGTTCTCGACGCCGCCCTTGGCGTGCCCGACGATGGTGAAGCTGCCCGGTGCCTTGAGGGGCACCGTGGCCATGTCCGGCGGGGTGAGCGTGGCCGCCAGCGTGGCGAGCTCGCCGTAGGTGAGCGCCCGGCCTGTGGGCCGGTGCTGCACGCGGCCCTCTGACGTGACGCAGTCGGTCACCGGTACGCCCCAGGTCTGCGCGGCCGCGGCTACGAGCATCTGGCGTACTGTCGCGCCGACGCGGCGAAGCGGATCGTAGTTGGTGGGAGTAGCGGTGCTGCCGCCAGCGTTCTGCTGACCATACTTCGACTGGTCGAGGTCGGCCTGCTCGATGCGCACGCGTTCCCACGGCACGTCGAGTTCCTCGGCGATGATCATCGGCAGCGAGGTCTTGATGCCCTGACCAATCTCCGGGTTCTTCCCGATAATGGTCACGACGTTGTCCGGCGTGATCCGGACAAACGCATTTGGCACGAATCTCGTCGCCGGGCCCTGGGGTGCCTGGGCCAGTACGCCGGTGAGCGGATCAAGATAGAAGGCCGCCACCATGCCGCCGCCCGCGAGCGCGGTGACACGAAGAAACGCGCGACGGTCCATGATTACTGCGTTCATCGCGTCCCCTTGATCGCCGCCGCGCGGTGAATGGCCTCGCGGATGCGCAGGTAGGTACCGCAACGGCAGAGGTTGCCGGTCATCGCCCGGTCGATGTCCGCGTCGGTCGGCTGTGGTGTGGTGGTGAGGAGCGCCGCGGCGGTCATGATCTGGCCGGCCTGACAATAGCCGCACTGGGGCGTGTCCACGTCCTGCCATGCGAGTTGCAACGGGTGGCGTCCGTCCGCCGACAGCCCCTCGATGGTGGTGACGGGGACGTTCGCCGCCGCCGACACCGGCGTCTGACACGACCGCGTTGCGCGGCCATTGACGAGCACCGTGCAGGCACCGCACTGACCAATGCCGCAGCCGAACTTCGTGCCCTTGAGCTGCAGGACATCCCGAATGGCCCAGAGCAGCGGCATGTCGCCGGGCACATCCACCGTGGTCGACCGGCCGTTGATGGTCAGTGTGAAGGGCATGGCGTCACACGCGGTAGGTGTCGGCGCGCCAGGCCTGTATGGCCTTCTTGATGTCAGCGTTGGAGAGCGACTGGTCAGCGGCCCGGCGCGCCAGTTCCACGAACTCGCCGTCCGGAGCGAACCGCAGCGCGATGATCTGGCCGATGGTCAGGCGCGAATCGAGGAGCTTTCCCGTCAGGACGAAGTGACGGAGCTGTTCCTCGGCGCGGATGGCGCGGTCCTGCGCCTTAAGCGCGAACACGCGGGCGAGGAAGAAGAGAAAGATGGTGCTGAGGGTAAGCGCCACCAGCAGCGAGGCGCTGTAGAGGCGCGCGTGGTCGCCGAGCGACTGGTAGAGGTTCACCAGCGATCCGATGAACGTGACGACGAGCAGCCCGAACGTCACGATGTGATACATCGGCACGATCCGGGCGTGGTTGGCGTGACTCTGCGGTGCGTCGGCCATGGATTCCTCTTCAGGGTCCCTGTCGGGACGGGTGCGACACGAGTGATGGGGGCGTGTGCGCAACAGTGTAGTGCACCACGCGTAGGGAGCGGCTTACGGAAATCTATACACCGAATACGCGTCGTTTTCGAAGATGCGCGTGAGCGGAATCGGACTCGGGTGGACGTAGGCCTTGTGAATGACGAGGTGGGTCCAGTGATACCTCCGTGCCGCCGCGGCGATGGCGTCGCTCCACTCGGGACGCTGAATCAGCTGCTGCAGGGCACGGCGGTCCTCGATGGGCTCATAGGAGAAATTTGTCGAAAAGGCCTGATGTCCAAACAACGCGGGCAGCTGCATCTGCCGGTCCTCGCGGCCGAAGTTGTCTGCCGGATACCGAAGGTCATTCGTCACGATGAGGGAGCTGTCGACGGGAATCACCGCCAGCGCCTCAGCGAGCGAGCGATTGTCGACGAATTCGTTGCCGCGTGTCCGGTCCTGGAGGAGGCCTGATGAGTAGCGTCCGGCCGCGATGGTCACAGGTGCGACCGCCAGGGCGAGCGCCATGAGGAACGCGACACGCCTGGGGAGCCCGAAGTGGCGCCAGCCTCTGCCCGCCAGGCTCAGCGCGAACGCGTGTACGAGGAACGGGACCGAGTGCGGGATCTGGACCCAGTCGAGCCCTGCGCCTTCGCCGCCCTGACCGACATGCACGAGCCTGGTCGTATTGACGACCAGGAGTGGCGCCACGGCCATGAGGAGTAATGAGGTGCGTGGCGCCTCCGCATCTCGCACCTGCGCGGTGATGACGATCAGGACAGGCAGGAACAACCAGAGGCTGTCGAACAGCGCCCCCTTGACGGTCACCAGCGCATGGGGCCCGAGGATGGTGCGGATGTGTTCAAGCGGATACAGCTGCACACGAAAGGCGGAGTCGAAGGATGCGAGAAAGAACGCCCCGTAGGTAGCGGCGAAGATCGCCCCGGCCATCACCATCTGCGCCGATGGCCTGCATCGTTTCGATGCGATGGCCTGCCAGCCCTCGGCCAGCATGAACCCGGAGACCAGCGCAATGCCTGCGGTGGTCTTGAAGATCACGCTGCTGCCGATGAGGAACGCCGGAAGCAGCCATCCGCCCATCGGTGCGGCCGCCACCGAGACAATGCTGCCAAGGATGAGGAAGTCGCTCGCGACGTTTTGCGCCTCATTCGACAGGATGCCCCACACGTTGTAGTCGTGAACGATCCAATCGAATGTGAACGGGCCGGACGTAACCGCGGTCCACAGCGCCGGCCCAAAGCCGTCCGAAAAGGTTCTCGTCAGCAGCGGCGTTGAGAGCAGCAGCAGCGGCACGGTGAGGACGCGCGGCAGCGCCGGCGCCAGTTGCTGAGTGACCGCGACGGCCGCTGCGATAACCCCGATCGCCAGCAGCGGGAGCACCACGAGGAACAGCGCATGGTGCGGCAGCAGGCCGGACCCGCGCGCGATCAGCGCCGCCATGGCGTGCGTGCCGTAGTGATACGTGCGCATCACGCCGAGGTTGCCCAGCGAAGGCGGGGGGAAGGCTGTGGCCTTCACCGTGGCATGCACGATATCGAGGGAATAGGCCGTGTCGACGTCGTAGAAGACCGGTGGAAACGGCCCTGGTGCCATCAGGAAGAACGTGATCCCAATGGGCGACAGAAGAACGGCTGCTAGGATGCCTGCCGCCATGCCATCCCATCCCACCCGTGCTGAGATCGGCGGCCACGCGAATGCCGATCGGCCCCTGACGACGAGCGTCACCATCACCAGGGCAGTGGGCACCAGGAACCAGGGAAGCGTGAGGACCAGCGCGATCAGGTACCCGATGCTGCTCAGCATGAGGCCGGCAACAGTGCGGATGATCGCGGAAGACAGTCGCTCGGCCCGTGCCATGAGCAGCGCGCCGACAAGGTAGCCGGAGATGTAGAGGATGGCCAGCGCCCCGGCCGCCGACAAGAAGGCGGCGCCTGCGAAGGATGCCATCGCCGCGCTGATGAGCACGCCGGTGAGCACGACGGTGGCGGTCACACGCGGGTTGTGGGGCGAGACCGGCACGGCGCTCGCGTTCGACCACGGCGCCGCGGTGAAGTCCGCCCACAGCCATGACGGCATCCGCGCAATCGAGCGGCACGCGGCGGTGAGGATCACGATCAAGCCCGGCAGGGCGAGAAACAGGCTCGAGCCGAGCACTGCGCTGCCGGCGAATAGCCCCAGCAGGCGGTGCTGTCGTATCCATGAGAGCTCCGGCACAGGGCGGTAGCGGTTTCGGTCCACGCCGTCGGTGTCCTGCACCAGTGCGTCGTGAACCAGCGCCTCGATGTTCCCAGTCGAGGCATCGGTCAGGCTGTACGTCCAGGTGGTACCATCGCGCCTGGATCCATCGCGCAGCTGGAACCGGCTCTCGAGCTCGTGCCGCTGAGCATCGGTTGCGGCAAGTGTCCAGCGCACGTGGATCTCGACCGGCTCGATGGGAAACGCCAGCGAGAGCATTCCCCACGCGAGGCCCGTGGTCAGGATGAACGTGCCGAGGCGCCGCAGGGTGTGTTGTGGATTCCGAGGGGTTCGCGGTGGGTGACTCACGGTGTGGTGATGGTCGTGTTGTCCGAATCCTACCGGAATCAGGGTCGGCGGGGCCACGGAACCGCTTGCGTGACAGTGCGTCCGATCGGATATTTATGGTGACCATGAGAATCACGCTGTGCGCGATTGCGCTGTCAGTCCTGATGCTGCCCTCCGTCCTCGGTGCCCAGGCCCAGGCCTCAGTGGCGGGTCGGTGGGAGGGCGATATCGGGGAGAAGGGCAAGACCGAACACATCGTGATGGTGATGGCCGTGGAGGGAGACCGGCTGAGCGGAACGATTCTGCTCCCGACGGCGGAACTCGACATGGGGAGCGGCTCGGTGAAGGGCAGGGCGGTGCAGTTTGCGACCGTGCGGCGGCTCGGCGGTGAGGTCTACACCTTCAACTGGACCGGCACTGTCACCGGCGATGCGATCGCGTTCACCTACGTCGATGAGTATCGTCAGTTCCCGATGGTGAAATTCACCGTCAAGCGCCAGAAGTGAATATATTCAGGGTAACTATGAGAATCGCATTTGTCGCGTTCGTCCTCTCCATGTTGATGTGGCCCACCGCAGTGGGCGCCCAGGCCCAGGCCCAGGCCCAGGCCCAGGCCCGGCCCCGCCCCCGGCCTCGGGCACAGGCTCCAGTCAAGGCCCCGGCCCCGGCCGCAGCCCCGGACCCAGCGCCGGCCGCCGTCGCTGGGAAGTGGGAAGGCGACATCGGCGAAAAGGAGAAGGCTCAGCACATCGTGTTGACGATGACGGTGAGCGGGAGCACGGTGGAGGGATCGATCCTGACCCCGACCGCAGAGCTTGGCATCGAACAAGGCACGATCAAAGGCAAGACGCTGGAGTTCACGACCGGCAGGCGGGTGGGCGGGGAGCCGTTGTATTTCTACTGGACGGGCATCGTCACCGGCGACACCATCGCCTTCTCCTACATCGACCAGTACCGGCAGGGGCCCTTCACCAAGTTCACCGTCACGCGGCAGAAGTAGCCCGAGGCATCGTCAGCGATGTGAGGCGAGTACTGCTCGCCAGGGTTCCTGCTTGTCGGCCGGCAGCTTTCGCAGCAGTTTGACGAGCGCGCCGTCCTTCGGCTTCACGTAGAACTGATACGCATACCGCTCGCGCTGCTTGGCGTCTTCAGGAAAGTCGGCGCCGTGCGCCACGCTGTTGACGAAGGCCAGAATCCTGTTCGGGCGGTACTCGACGCGTTTGGCCACCTGACACGGGACGCCATCCGGTTCCAGGTAATAGGTGGTCATCGACGGCGCCGTGAACGACCGGTCGACGGAGTAAAGCTGGGTGCCGTACTCCGGGTTGTCTCCAGGCCGCGCGAGGTACAGCAGGCCGGTAATCAGGGACCGCTTCGGATCGAGGTGTGCACCCTGGTGGAAGCCCGGTCGCCGATACATGATGCGTCCGCTGGCGCGCTTCGGCAGCTGCGCCGCCTCTGCCGCGAGTTCCGGTCCGATCAAGTGGGCGTAATGTGCCTCCAGCACCGGGGCGAACAGATCCAGCAGCGCGGGCATCAGCACCTCTTCCACGATCTCCGTCTCGAAGGCTTCCCAGATCACCCGAGACGCGGTCGGGGCCAGCCCCTCTCCGAACAGCCGAAAGTCGAGCTTCGTGTGCTCCGCGCCCCCATCGAAGAATTCCAGCGGGGGCATGGCTGACAGCAGGCGGTGGTAGGCCGCCTCGGGGAGGATGTTGTCGATGATGACGTGCGGGCCAGGCTCACGCTCGAGCACCGAGTTCTGGATGGCGAGACGCACGTGCCGCACCGTAGCGGCGAGGTCCGACGGGTCGGATCGGAAAACGAGCGCCGAGGTCTGGTCGTTGGCCTTCGCGAGCGCCTCGAGACGAGCCAGGCGGGCCGACACCTCGGCCAGCTGGCCGTGCTGGCGCTCCACCTCCGCGGCCAGCGTCTGGCTCTTTCGCTCTTCGCGGGCGAGGTCCTTCCGCAGCGTCTTCGCCAGCGTCACGGCGGCAGTGGCGTGCTTGTCCGCTGCGGTGACATCTTCGTGAATGGCTTTGGTCTGACCGCGCACCCAGGCGCGCAAACCTTCGAGGCCGACGAGGCGGCCAAGCGCTCCTCGAATCATCTCTTTCGACATCCTCTCGGAACGGTCATGACCAAACTACCCGAACCAGTCGCACAGCAAAGTATGGCATTGCGGGCGCCAGCGTGGCGCTAGAACAGGGCGCGCAGGTCCATGCCGGCATAGAGTGCGGCGACCTGATTGCCGTAGCCGTTGAACCTCACCGTCCTGCGCCGGCGGAGTTCGCCGATGCGGCGCTCGGTCGACTGACTCCACTGCGGGTGGGGCACGTCGGGGTTCACGTTGGCGTAGAACCCGTACGACTCCGGGTCGACCTTCTGATACGTGCCCAGCGGCTGCTCCTCGACGAAGGCGATTCGCACAATTGATTTGAGGCTCTTGAAGCCGTACTTCCACGGCACGACGAGGCGAATCGGTGCGCCGTCCTGATGTGGCAGCGCCTCCCCGTAGAGACCGATGGCCAGGATCGTCAGCGGATGCATCGCTTCATCCATCCGCAATCCTTCCGTATACGGCCAGCCGAACTGGAGGCGACGGCTCGCCGGCATCTGTTCGATGTCGTAATGACTGTCGAACCGGAGAAAGCGTGCCTTCGCCGTGGGCTGGCACTGCGCGATAAGACCGGCGAGCGGAAACCCGACCCACGGGATGACCATCGACCACCCCTCCACGCAGCGGTGACGATAGATCCGTTCCTCGAGCACCTGCCCGCGTGTGATCTCCTCGAGGGACATCAGTCCGGTCCGTGCGCACTCGCCCTCGATCCGGATGTTCCACGGTGTCGTGATGAGGTGCCCGGGTGCGATGAGCGACGGCAGTGTCTTGTCGTCGCTGCCGGCGTATTCGTAGAAGTTGTTGTAGGTGGTGATGCGGTTCCAGGTGGTCCGCGTGTCGGTCGTGCTGAGCCGGCTCCGCTGAACGCCCGGCAGCTTCGCGGTGTGTGCGGCCGGTGTGCCCTCGGCCCCCCAGGCGGTCCCGCGAGAGATGGCTGTGACGGCTGCAGCCGTCGCCGCCGCGCGCATGAAGGTTCGTCTTGTCGCGAAGAGGTCCCTCGGCGTGACGTGGGAACGTGACATGGCGAGGGCAGTATAGCGGCGCCGGTCCGGTCAGGATTCGCGCCGGAACTGCACCAGTGCGTATCCGGTCCATCCTCGTCGGAGGCACGTCTGCAAGGCCGTGCCGCCGAGTACGGGCCCGAGTGGTGTCGCCTGCAGCGGCAGCCATCCCAGCAGCGCATCGAGGACACGGTCGCGCGTGCGTGGCCGTTCGAGCCAGGGTGACAGATCGAGCGTCGATTCGTGGACGAAGCCGGCGGCACGCGCGAGGGCATGCAGTTCGTCGGGGGTCAGCAG
>CANJYC010000025.1 GCA_947478985.1 Acidobacteriota bacterium
AAGCTCGCCTGCCCCCGGTACTCGGACGTGGGCCGCCCGACGATGACGTCCAGGTTCCGTGCCACCGTGCTCCACGGTGTGCCGTGATCCTCGTAGGTGAACTCGCCACGGTGCGCCCGCACGTACTGAAGCGTCGTCGTCCACGCGCTGCGGCCACGCGGACCGCGCGGCGTGACCTTGGGGAAGCTGTGGCGTCCGTCGGCGAAATATTCGACGTACATCTTCCAGTCGGTCATCTCGATTGTGTCGAACACGATGCGCCGGCTGAACAGGGTGCTCCAGGGCATCGAGATGTCGATGCGCTTCGCGATCAGGAACGGGCGCGACTGCGGCGTGAGCCCTTCGATGACCATGTCCTCGAAGACAAAGGTGCCGCGCCAGAGGTGCACGGACAGGCGGCCGATGTGCATCGGCCGCTCCATGAAATTGGTCGCCTGCTGCTCGGCCTGCCGCTTGAGCACGGGTCCGAGATCCACCGTCAGCGTCGTGACGAACGCCACGGCCAGGATCACGGCGCACGTCACCACGAGGGCGCGCACGATGCGTCGCGTCCCCCGGGTGATCGGGTGCGCCAGGACCTTTCTCACGCGATCACCATCAGCACGCTGTTGGCCTCGACGAGCGCGCCTTCCGACACACGCACCTCGACGACGGTGCCAGGCCCGGATGCGCGCAACTCGTTTTCCATCTTCATGGCTTCGATCACGATCAGGCCCTGGCGCGCCGACACCGTGTCACCGGGCTTAACCAGAACCCTGACGATGCGACCGGGCATCGGTGTCACGATCTGCTGCGGCCCGCCCGTGTGCACGGCGGCCTTGCGGCGCCCGGCCCCGCGGCTGGCGGACGGCAGCGCCACCGCAAAGGCGCCCCCATTGACGTGGACGGTCAGCGCGCCACGCCGCTCTTCGACCGCCACCTCATAGCTCCGACCGTCGATCAGAAGCGACCAGCCTGACGGCACCGGCACCAGATCGGCCGTGCACCGTCGCCCATCCACCGTCACATCGAAGCCGCGCTCCGTCCGTTCGACGGCAACGGAGCAGATGCGGCCGTCGACTTCAACCTCAGACGTCACCCGCGCAGCGCCTCACGCCGGGCGATGGACTTCCACAATGATGCGTCCGCGACGGGTGCAGCTGGATGCCGCGTCGTCCCAGCCTGGCCGGCCTGCAGCTGGATGAGGACGGCCGCGATGGCGGCGACTTCGCCGAGTGACGGAACAGCCTCCGCGAACGGCGCCCCCTGACGTTGCTGCAAGAGCTCGTCCAGCGTGCCGGTGTGAAACTCCGCAGTGGAAAACGCCGGTTGCTCAAGCATCCAGGTGAAAAACGGCAGCGTCGTCCTGATACCCCGCACCTCGTACTCGCGAAGCGCACGCCGCATCCGCGCGATGGCCTGGCGCCGATCGGCGCCCCACACGGACAGCTTCGAGATGAGCGGGTCGTAATAGATGGGCACGTCCCCACCCGCTTCTGCTCCGCTGTCATGCCGGACGCCAGGACCGTCCGCGACGTGCAGCGCCGTCATCCGTCCCGGAGACGGCATGAAGCCTGCGTCGGGGTCCTCAGCGTAGATACGGCATTCGATAGCGTGGCCTCGGGGGGTGAGCAGCGTGGCGGGATCGAGGTCAAGCCGTTCGCCGCGCGCGATCCGGATCTGCCACTCCACGAGGTCGACACCGGTCACCAGTTCCGTGACGGGGTGTTCCACCTGGAGGCGGGTATTCATCTCGAGAAAATAGAAGGCGCCCGACGCATCGACGAGAAATTCAATCGTGCCGGCGTTGGTGTAGCCGGCTGCGGTGGCCACGGCCACGGCGGCTGCCGTCAACCGCGCACGGAGCGCAGGTGAGACCACCGGTGACGGCGTTTCCTCGATCACCTTCTGATGACGCCGCTGGATGGAGCACTCCCGCTCGACGCAAGCGAGCACGGTGCCGTGTTCATCGGCGAGCAGTTGCACTTCGATGTGACGCGGCTTGAGCAGACGGCGCTCGAGATAGATCGCGGAATCGCCAAAGGCCGCGGCGGCCTCGGACCGCGCGGCACGGATGGCGCCGGACAGGCCCTCTGCGCTTGCGACCACGCGCATCCCCTTGCCGCCACCACCGGCGACCGCCTTGACCATGATCGGGTAGCCGATGCGATCGGCCATGCGCGCGATAGCGGCGTCGGAGACCTCGTCTCCCAGCGCGGTCTCGGTGCCCGGCACCACAGGCACACCGGCGGCCATCGCCACCTGGCGTGCGCCGGTCTTGCTGCCCATCAGTGTGATCGCCTCAGCCGTAGGACCGATGAAGGTCAAACCGGCGTCGCGGCACGCGGCGGCGAAATCTTCGTTCTCCGCGAGGAAACCGTAGCCTGGGTGCACCGCATCGGCGCCGGTCCGGCGTGCGGCATCGATGATCCGATCGATGCGGAGGTAGCTCTCCGCCGGTGGATTCCCACCAATGGCCACCGCCTCGTCGGCCATCCGCACATGCAGCGCCGTCCGGTCGCACTCCGAATAGACCGCCACCGATGCCAGTCCGAGGTCGCGACACGCACGGATGATCCGGACAGCGATTTCACCGCGATTGGCCACCAGGATCTTGTGCAAAACCTGATGATTCTAGCATTTAGCGGTGAGGGCTATCCCGTTCAGCACAGGCCGAATGGGCGGGCGTCAGGACGTGGCAGCAGGTCGCGGAAGAGCCACGCGGTCACCGGTGTGTCCGCGATGACCGGCGCCACCGCCGGCATGGTCCTAGAGCGGAATATTGCCGTGCTTCTTTGGCGGGTTCTTGTCGCGCTTGGTCGTGAGCGTTGCCAGGGCGGCGATGAGCTTCGCGCGGGTCTGGCGTGGCGCGATCACTTCGTCAATGTAGCCGCGCTCCGCGGCGACGTTCGGATTGGCGAACTTCTCGCGGTACTCCGCCACCTTCGCCGCCCGTGTCGCGGTCTGGTCCTCGGCTGCCGCGAGCTCTCGCTTGTAGAGGATGTTGACGGCGCCCTCGGCCCCCATCACCGCAATCTCGGCGGTGGGCCATGCAAAATTCGCATCGGTGCGGAGGTGCTTGCTCGCCATCACGCAGTAGGCGCCGCCGTAGGCCTTCCGCGTGATCACGGTCAGCTTGGGCACCGTCGCCTCGGCGAAGGCATAGAGGAGCTTGGCGCCGTGGCGGATGATGCCTCCCCACTCCTGAACCGTACCTGGGAGGAATCCGGGGACATCCTCGAAGGTGACGAGCGGAATGTTGAAGGCGTCGCAGAAGCGGACAAACCGCGCCGCCTTCACGGATGCATCGATATCGAGCGTCCCGGCCAGGCAGGCCGGCTGGTTGGCCACCACGCCCACGGGCCGGCCGCCAAGACGGGCAAACCCGACCAGCATGTTCTTCGCGAAGTGCTGATGCACTTCGAGAAAGTGGCCGTCGTCGACAATCGCGTCGATGACCTCGAGCATGTCGTAGGGCTGGTTCGGCGAGACGGGCACCAGGGTGTCCAGCGCCTCGTCGGCGCGGTCCACCGGATCGCTCGTCTCCACTCGCGGCGGATCATCAACGTTGTTACCTGGCAGAAACGAGAGCAGTTCGCGAATCAGCCGCAGACAGTCGCGGTCGTCATCGACCACGAAGTGGGCGACCCCGCTCTTCTCGTTGTGCGTCATCGCGCCGCCGAGCTCCTCCATCGTCACCTGCTCGTGCGTCACGGCGCGGATGACATCGGGGCCGGTCACGAACATGTAGCTCGTGCCGCGCACCATGATGGTGAAGTCGGTGATGGCCGGCGAGTACACGGCCCCGCCGGCGCACGGCCCCATGATGGCGGAGATCTGCGGGATGACCCCGGACGCAAGCGTGTTGCGCAGAAAGATGTCGGAGTAGCCCGCCAGCGAGACGACGCCCTCCTGGATGCGCGCGCCCCCCGAGTCGTTGAGACCGATGACCGGGGCGCCAACCTTCATCGCCGCCTCCATGATCTTCACGATCTTGGCGGCGTTGGTCTCCGAGAGCGATCCGCCGAATACCGAGAAGTCCTGAGCGAACGCGTAGACCACGCGCCCCTGCACCCGTCCATGGCCGGCGATGACGCCATCGCCGGGCACGAGACGATCGGCCATGCCGAAATCACGGCAGCGATGGGTGACGAGACGGTCAACCTCCGCGAAGGTGCCGTCATCGAAGAGCAGATCGATCCGCTCCCGCGCCGTCAGCTTTGGGGCGCTCACACCTTCGCGGCCTGCGCCTGCTCCCAGTCCTTCAGGAACTTCGCCAGGCCGATGTCGGTCAGCGGGTGCTTGAAACACTGTTCGATGACAGCGGGCGGCACGGTCACGACATCGGCGCCCATCCGCGCCGACTCCACGATGTGAATCGGGCTGCGGACGCTGGCGACGAGCACTTCCGTCGTGAAGTCGAAGTTGTCGAAGATGTCGACGATCTCGCGGATCAGGTTCATGCCGGTCGTACCGATATCGTCGAGACGGCCGACGAACGGACTGACGTACGCCGCGCCCGCCTTGGCGGCGAGCCATGCCTGAGTCGCGGAGAAGATCAGCGTCACGTTGACGCGCGTGCCCTCGGACGCCAGCGTCTTGCACGCTTTGACGCCGTCCTTGGTGAACGGCACCTTGACGACGATGTGCGTGTCGAGCGCAGCCAGCTCGCGACCCTCGCGGATCATGCCGGCGGCGTCGGTAGCCACCACCTCGGCGCTGACCGGCCCCTGCACGAGCTCGCAGATCTGCTTCAGAATCTTCCGAGGGTCGCCGCTCTCTCTGGCCATCAGCGACGGGTTCGTCGTCACGCCGTCGATGATCCCGAGCGCGGCGAACGGCTCGATCTCCTTCAGATTCCCAGTGTCGACAAAGAGTTTCATGGTTACCGTGCCGTTTCTTCGATGCGCACCGACGGCGCGCTGACATTGCCGATCGGGAGCCGATCGTCGACCGCGACGACGGCGTACACGTACCGCTGCCCCGTGGTCACCGCACTATCGCGATAGCTGGCATCGACGATCGGGAGCGGCGTGAGCGGTTGCAGTGTGGCATCGCCTGCCGCGCCGCGCAAGACCAGATAGCCGCCGGCATCCGGCGCGCTGCTCGGTTCCCAGATCAGGCTGATGGCCCCTTCGCCTGCAACCGCTGCGAGACCGGTCGGAGACGGCGGTGGAAAGGTGTCGATGGGGCGCAGGCACGTGCGCGGCGTCGCGTCGCTCTCGGACACATTCGGTGCCACGCCGCGAACCGCGCGCAGCACGTAACAACGCTCGCGCTCGAAGTCGAGCGCATCGGTCATCGTCAAGTCGGCGATCGGCGCCGCATTCGCCGGCTGCGGAGGCACCACGCGCCACGCCGCCGGCGCTTGTGCCGGACCGGGGAGCTCGAGCGGATCGGGCGCACGGTCGAGATAGACGTTGTAGCGCGTGGGACCGGAGACAGGCGGCGGCGCCAGCGCGACGGGCTGGTCAAACGGCGCAGGCTCCCAGGGAATCTCACGGTCGAGCAGGAACCCGAGGAGACCACCGGATGGGCTCCACGACAGATGCACGCCCAGCGGATCGTAGGCGATGGCGAGATCGGTGGGCGGGTCTGGAACATCGGCCAGCGACAGCTCGGCGGCTACACCCGTGGGGCCGGGCCTGCCGCGCGGACTGAACGGGATGGCGAAATAAAAGCGACGCAGCGGCAACACGGTCGTGGCGGAAGGCACCGGCGCCTGGCCGCCGCGACGGACAGGGGGCATCGGATCGAGACGCCCCTGCGTGAACGCCGCCCCCTCGAGGGTATCGATGACGGTGACGCGAGTTCCCTGGACGGCACCGGACGCGGGATCGGGAGGCGGCGCGAGAGCCGCACCGGTTACCGGTGCGGGAACCACAGGGATCACAGGGACCGAACCGACAACGGTCCCGAGATCGGCCCAGCGTGCGCGGGATGGCTGGCGCACGCCCGTGTAGGCGTAGACATCAATGCGGGCGACGTCGGCGGGAACGGATGCGTCGATATTCTGCCGCGGAACCGTCAGCGTGACGTAGACCTCCCGACCGACACGACGGGCGGCAATCTGATCCACCGCCGACGGAATCCTGACGATCGGGGCAAGCGGGGCCCCTTTCTTGCCGCACCCGGCGGCCAGCATCAGGCTCACGACCACGACCCACGCACGCATCACTCTGATGTTAGCTCGGAGGACTCCTCGCTGGCGTCACTGACCTCGGCGGCCCCGCTCCGCCGCCCCACCTCCGGCGACTTGAAGCGGCGGACATCGATACCGTGCCCGCGCACCTTGTAGTTGAGAATGCGCTCAGTGGTGTCGAGCAGCCGGGCCGCCTTCGCGCGATTGCCGCGGGTGGTCTTCAGCGCGTCCTGAATGAGATCCCGCTCGTAGGACGCGACGGCATCGCTGAGCGAGACGCGAGTCACGGTGCCCGAAGAGTCCGCCGTCTGCAGCGACGGCGGCAGGTGATGCCCGTGGATAACGGCGCTGTCACAGACAAGCACCGCGCGCTCGAGCGCGTTCTCCAGCTCGCGCACGTTCCCCGGCCAGTGGTACGCCATCAGCATGTCGATCGCCGGCGTCGAGATCCGCTTGATGACCTTGCCGTGCTCGCGCGAGAACTTGTCGAGGAAGTGATCGGCCAGCAGCAGCATGTCCGCCTTGCGGTCGCGCAGCGGCGGCACGAAGATGGTGAAGACGTTCAGCCGGTAGTAGAGATCCTCGCGGAAGGTCCCCTCGGCGATGGCCTTCTCCATGTCCTTGTTGGTGGCGACGATGATCCGCACGTTGACCTTCACCGTGTCAGTGCCGCCGAGGCGCTCGAACTCGCGCTCCTGCAGCACGCGCAGGAGCTTGACCTGCGTGCTCAGGTTGATGTCGCCGATCTCGTCGAGAAAGAGCGTCCCGCCTTCGGCCAGTTCGAAGCGTCCCTTCTTGCGGCCCGCCGCGCCGGTGAATGCCCCTTTTTCGTAGCCGAACAGTTCTGACTCAATCAGCGTGTCCGGGAGTGCGGCACAACTCACCTTGACGAACGGCTTCTTGGCGCGCAGCGAGTTGTAGTGAATCGCATGGGCGATGAGCTCCTTGCCGGTGCCGGACTCGCCCCGGATGAGCACCGTCGTGTTCGTCTGCGCCACCTGGGCCACCTGCTCGTACATCTGCCGCGTCGGCCCGCTGGTCCCGATGATGTTCGAGAAGTCGTAGCGCTCGCGGAGCTCCTGCCGCAGGTGCGTGTTCTCGTCGAGCAGGCGCCGGCGCTCGTCCTCGACCAGCCGCTGCACGTTGAGCGCCTGCGCAATCATGGAGCTGACGATGCCGAAAAACTTGACGCTGCTGTCGTAGTCGCGATCGCTCTTGAAGCGCAGGTCGACCGCGAGCGCGCCGACGGCCGTGCGCTGCAGCATGATCGGCACGCAGATGAAGCTGAGTTCCTGGCGGGTGGCCTCGCCCCGGCGGGCGGCCCGGTTGAGCAGCGCCGGCTCGCGACTCACGCGAGGCACCACGATCGGCTTCCCGCTCTCGACAACCTTCCCGGTAATGCCCTCGCCGACCTTGTATCGCACCGAGCGCGCGCGATCGTCGAACCCTTCAGCGCCCTCGATGTGCAGCTCACCATCGCGCAGCAGCGTCACCATGCCACGCACCACGCCGTGGTGGCGGACGAGGATGCCGAGGACCCGCTGGATGGAAGCCTTGAGATTCAGCGTGCCGGAGAGCGCCTGGCTGACCTCGATCAGGCTCGAGAGTCGCCGCGCATCACGCGCGGCGGTCGACGCTTCGGATCCGGGTTTCGCTGCTGGCATGTGGGCGGCTCCATCTGTATGGACTTTCTTGTAGTAACAGAAAATCCACAAGACAAATATGTCTGAAAGTCGCGCGTGTCAATGGAGGTAGTTTACCGGATCGACCGACGATTGCCAGCAGTAACATCGCGCACCCGTCGAATGCCGGGCATGGCGCCTCGCGACCAGCTGGCCCCCAGTGCCACCGAGCGCCCGCCTGCGAAGTGACGCCTACTGCCTACTGCCTACTGCCTACCGCCCACGCCAACTGCCGTCCCACGCTGCCGAAACAGCCAGTACAGCGGCACCCCTGCGAGGACGACGAGTGCGCCGGCACCGGTCGGCTGCGGCGCCCGGTACAGCCCATTGAGCAGGATGGCCGCGCTCGCAACCACGAAGACGGCCGGCGCCACCGGGTATCCGATGGCGCGGAACGGGCGCTCGGCGTCCGGCGCCTTCGCGCGGAGGACGAAGAGTGCCGCGACCGCCGTTCCTGAGAACAACACGATCGCAAACCCGGTGTAGGTGACCAGCGCATCCGCGGCAGCGAGGAGCACGAGCAGTGAACTCCACGCCGCCTGCGCAAGGATGGCCGCTGACGGTGTTCTGTACCGCGGGTGCACGACGGCTGCGCGCCGGAAAAACACGCCATCGCGCGCCATCGCAAAGTAGACGCGCGGACCCGCGAAGGTCATGGCGCTGATGCTCGCAAGCAGGCTGACGATCGACACAACACCCATCGTGTTGCCTGCAGCCGACCCGAGGAGCCGCTCCGCAATGACATCCAGAACCGACCCGTTTACCTGCGCCAACTCGTTCGCCGGCAGGACATAGAGATAGAGCCCATTGAGCAGCAGGTAGATGGCGATGACGGCCCCGGTGCCGATGGCCAGAGCCAGCGGAACATTGCGGCCTGGGTCCCGCACTTCCTCGGCCACGTAGGCGGCGGCATTCCAACCCGAGTAGGTGAACATCACCGGGATAAGCGCCAGCAGCCAGTTTGCAGGGACCACTGGCGCCGATTGCATCAGATTGGCGCCGTGCCCGGTACCGAAGGAAAAGCCGATGGCGATGAACAGGACGAACGCCGTCACCTTCAGCACCGCGAGCACATCGCTGACGACGCGACCGGGACCGACGCCGCGTCGGTGCACCAGAGCCATGCCCATGATGGCGGCGATGGCCACGACGCGGTGCGGCGAGAGACTCAACTCGACGACACCCGGCAGGATGGGCAGCGTGAAGAACGGCGTCACGTCGCCCGCTCCTGGCACGAAGCGGCCGAGGTAGAACGCCAGCACCGTCGCGCTCGCGGCGATGGCGCCAGAGAACCCGGCTACGAACGAGGTCCACCCAGTGAGAAAGGCCGCGAGTGGCCCGTACGCCTCCCTCAGATAGACGTATTCGCCGCCGGCGTGCGGCCGAAGGGCCGCCAGTTCCGCATAGGCCATTGCCCCCGCGAACGCCAGCAGGCCCCCGACCACCCAGATCGAGAGAAACAGCAGGGCGCTAGGGACAGACGCGGCGACCTGCGGCGGCGAGAAAAGGATGCCGCCACCAATGACATTGGAGACCACGATGGCCGCGGCATCGAACGGGCCGAGGCGACGTTCAAGCACCGGGGCGGAAGCTGTCACGTCGCCGCTACTGCGTGAGCAGCTGTCGCGCGATCTGGTACTCCCCAAGCTTCACCCAGGTCCGCGAACCGTGCTTGCCAAAGATATCGACCTTGGCATCGACGAACTCGCGGTTCTGAAGCATCTGCAGGCGAGGCTGCGTACCGGTATAGCCGAGGTTGGAGCGAAGGACGATCGGGGAGGTGGCCGCCTGCACCGGCAAGCCATTGCGATTGATGGCGCTCACGAAGTGCTCCCCCCACGCCTCCGTCTCGTTGACGCGGTGGAAGATGGCGTTGATCTGGACGCTGTCGATGGGCTCACCGGCAACATTCTTCAACCGCAAGGAGATACTCGGCACCAGCTTGTTCTTCTGCCCTTCGACGATACCCGCGTCATACCAGCCGGTGTGCACGTCGGTGATGGCGACGGCCTTCTCGACATCGATGCTGTGACAGCCGGACAGGATGACGGCGACGAGGAGTGCGGGAATGACGCGAATCATGTCCCCATTAGACACCGCGGTTCGTGGCGGGGTCCACCGTGTGGGTCGGCTGGGGCGGAACGGGCGCGGTCGGGCTCAGAATGCGCGGATTTCGACGCGGGCGCGGACCTCTTCCGGGGTCAGGCGCCTCGCCTGATAGTCAGCAAGGTCACTGCCCCGCACGCGGAGCACCACGGTCATCACATCCGAAGGGTCGCTGGCCACGAACCGGCTCCCCTGCGCATTATCGCGGGCCGCGACCGTGAGCCACTCGTTGGTGCCGAGCATGATCGAACCGCTGTTCTCGATCATGGCGTCGATGAGCGCGCCCGCCACCATCTGCGTGAAGATCTCGCCCGGATCGATCGCCACCGCCCCTGGCGCCGAGGCCGTGGCCGGCTCCGCGCGCCCAACCGACTGTGCCGCCACGGTCGCCAGCGCCTCCTGTGGTCCCGCCTGGGGCGCGGCCTGTGATGCTGCGGCAACCAGCGGTGCCGGCGCCACCTGCTGCTGAATGCGCCCGAGCGCACGATCCATGTCCGCGCGCTGCTGCGGGTCGGTCACGCTCCGCTGGATCTGGGCGCGGAGCTGAGCGATGTCGCGCGAGAACATGGCTGCCGTTTCGTTCATCGTCCGGAGCGACCAGGCCAGGCTGGGACGCACCCCCGGCACCTCGACATCGAAGAACGCGCCATATCCCTCGAGGCGGAAGCCGCGCACCTGTGGCCCGTCGCCCGCAATGAGGAGCATGTCGTCCGGCATCACCGCACTCAGCCGGCGACGGAACGAGTCGATGCCGACCTGAACGGCACGCTCGAGGACGCCTTCCATCATGAAGATCTTCTGCCGGGATCGGACTTGTTCAGCTTCGCCGAGCTGCGCCGGCGTCTGCGCGAATGTGGCCGAGGCGGTCACACAAAGAGCGAGGGCAATCAGTACAGCACTTCGCACGATGTCACTCCCTAAGACCGGCGCGAAACCGGCCGCTTGCATCCACGTACACTCATCTACTGCGGCCGCTGCGATACCCGAATCAGGTTGTTCAGGTCCTGTCGCTGCTGCTGAATCTCCGCGCCTGCCGTCCCCTCGAACTGGCCGAACACACGCTGAATCCGCGTGAAATCGCTCTGCCGCTGCACGTCGATATCCCGTACAACCTCGGCCGTGCGCAGCGCCAGCTCCCGCCGCTGCCGCTGTTCACTCTCCTCAATCAGCGCACGAACGCGCGAGAGCAATTCGGATTCGGACCCGGACACCGATGGCGACGAGGATGACGACGCCGTGGAGGCCGACACCGGTACGGCTCGCATATTCGACATCTCTGCGCGGAGGCGCTGTGCGAGCGACTCGAGGTCATCGCGCGAGGCGACGTTGGCGGGCGGAGCAGCCTCCGTCAGCGCTGAAGCCGCGGCTGCGGGAGCCGGAACCACCGAACGACCAGAGGTCACACCGCCCACCACGCCCAGCGACAGGCCGGCTCCGAAAATCACAGCCGCGGCCGCCGCCTGCGCCCAGGCCGGCATCGGCTGCTGCCACCAGCGTGCGGGACGGACCACTGTCGAGGCACGTTGTTCAGCCACGACACGGAAATTCACGTCCAGCGCCGGCGGTGTCCACGCCGCAAGCTGGAGACTGGTGGAAGACAGCGTGGCAATCTCCGCGGCACACACCGGGCAGATCGCCAAGTGTGTCTCGATCGCGCGCCGCTCGGCCGGCTCGCACTCGTCATACAGGTAGGTGACAAGCGCCGCGTTATCCCCGCATTCGAAAATCTGACTCATGTGCGTTTCACCAGTTGCGGTGCCATCTGGCCGTGCTTCTCGAGGTGACGCCGCAACACCGTCAGCCCCTGATATAACCGCGTCTTCACTGTGCTCAGCGGCACGCCCTGCAGCTCCGCGATCTCCTGAAACGTCATCCCGTGGTACTCCTTGAGGATGATCGCGGTCCGCTGTTCATCCGGGAGCAGCGTCATCGCCTCGCCGACGATCTGACTGAGTTCCTTCCGCGCGACCAGATCCTCAACGGACTCGACCGGCCCGGCCTCGCCGGCCATTTCCACCGGGTCCATGCCTTCGGGCATCTGCTGCACGGGGGCCCGCCGCTGTTTCCGCATCCAGTCGCGGCACAGATTCAGGGCGATCCGGTACAGCCACGATGAGAACTTCGCCTCACCCTTGAATCCGGGCAGCGCGCGGTAGGCGCGCAGGAACGCCTCCTGGGACACGTCGCGCGCATCTTCCTCCCGGCCCAGCACGCGGTACGCCAGGGCAAAGATCGGCCGCTCCCATCGAAGGATGAGCTGATTGAAGCTGTCGACGTCGCCACCCTGCGAGCGGGTGACGAGTTCTTCGTCGGTCGCGACGGTCATGGGGTGGATGCTGGCCTCGGGTCCTGTTGCTGAGTAAGACGGCGGCAACCGGCTGGCGGCCTTGGCCCCCATCTTACGATCCCGGCCGCCGGACCGGTTTCGGCTCTGGAGGCCACTTCCGGGGGGGCAGGGCTTAAGTTTGGCAAAAAGGTGCCGCAGACGGTTTACAATGGGCGGGCGTGTCCCTGAATCTTTCCAGCGACGAAGTTTTTCTCACCACGGAGGAGGTGCTCGAGTACCTCCAGGTGAACCTTCGGACGGTCTACCGGCTCATCAAGGCTGGGAAGATTCCAGCGGTTCGAGTCGGACGCCAGTGGCGGTTCCGCAAGCGTGACATTGACGCCTGGCTCGACAGCCAGCGATCGCGCGACAACGCCGCCCCCCCCGCCGGCATTCCCGCGGCTCAGCCACCACGCACCAGCCGATACCGCGTCCTCGTCGTGGATGACGAGTCGAGCATCCGTGAACTGCTGTCGAAGACCCTGGCGCTGGCCGATTACGATGTCGATACGGCAGCCGATGCCACGATCGCCCTCGAGCACGTCCGCACGGGCAGCTATGACCTGCTCATTGCCGACCTGAAGATGCCGGGCATGGACGGTCTGTCGCTCATCCGCCAGGCCAGACGCCTCAAGCAGGACCTGCCGGTCATTATCATCACCGGCTTCTCGACGGAATCGAGCGCCATCGAAGCCGTCAACCTCGGTGTCGCCGGGTACCTCACGAAGCCGTTCCGTGTTCCGCAGGTGCTTGCCGCTGCCGCCAAGGCACTGGGCACGCCCGCGGCTTGATCCAGCTTTCAGACCTTACCAAGTCGTTCGGCGATCGCACGCTGCTCGATCACGTCACGTGGCAGATCGGCGACGGCGATCGTGTCGGCCTCTGCGGGCCCAACGGCGCCGGCAAGACCACACTCCTCAAGATGCTCGCGGGCCTGGACGAGCCCGATTCCGGCCACATCATCACCCCGTCGGATCTGACGATCGGGTACCTCCCTCAGGACGGCCTGACGCACGCCGGGCGCACCGTGTTCGAGGAGGCATCGAGCGCCTTCCAGCCGCTGCTCGACATGAAG
>CANJYC010000026.1 GCA_947478985.1 Acidobacteriota bacterium
CTGATGATCAGGCGCTTCTTCCAGGTGATCGTGCTGCTGGCCGTGCCGTCTCTGGCGGCGGCGCATTCCGCGCCCTTCAGCTACCTCGACCTGGTCGTGCGTGACGCGGGCATCGATGGGACGCTCGTGTTGCACATCGAGGATGCGGCGCACGACCTTGGCGTGGCCCCCGCCACTCGCCTGCTCGAGCCCGCATTCGTCGCCAGCCAGCGCGATGCCCTGGTCGGCCTGCTCGCCACGCGCATCAGCCTTCGTGCTGACGATCGGCCTCTGACGATATGGTGGCTGGACGCTGTGCCGGCACCCGACCGGCAGGGCGTCCGCGTTCGCTTTCACATCGAGACGTCACGGCCGGGCGCACTCAGCCTGAAGAGCCTGATGTTCCCCTACGATCCGGTGCACCAGACCTTCGTCAACCTCTACGACGACAGCAAGCTCCGGCAGCAGATGATCTTCAACGCCGCGAGCGGCGACCAGGTCTACTACACCGGGACGACGCAGGGCGCGATCGCCGTCATGCGGGTATTCATCCCGTCCGGCATCCATCACATCCTGATCGGGCCGGATCACATCCTGTTCCTGATCGGGCTGCTGCTGCTCGGAGGCACGTGGCGGTCGCTGCTGACCATCGTCACCGCGTTCACCGTGGGCCACAGCATCACGCTGTCGCTCGCCGCCCTGAATCTGGTGACGCCATCGCCGAGGATGATCGAGCCGGCGATCGCGCTGAGCATCATCTTCGTCGGTGTCGACAACCTGGTTCGAGGCAGCGGACGCGATCTGCGTGCGTGGGCGGCGCTGGTGTTCGGGCTGGTCCATGGGTTCGGCTTCGCTGCGGTGCTGCGCGAGTTCGGTCTGCCCAGCGAGGCGCTCGGCTGGTCACTGCTCTCGTTCAATGCCGGCGTCGAGATGGGGCAGCTCGTGATCGTCCTGCTGGTGGCGACCATGCTCGCGCTGATTCGCCGGCGCAGCCCGGAGATGGGACGTCGTGTGGCCTACGCCGGGTCGGTCGTGGTGAGCCTCGCGGGCGGGTACTGGTTCGTGCAGCGCGTGTTCTTTCCGTAGCCTACATCCATCGGCGCCACCAGACGGCGGACACGCTGAACGTGTGCCCGTAGCCGTCGCGCCCAAATCCTTCCCGTGCGCGGTGCCCCGCGCGCAGCGTGAACTCTGGTGTGAGGCGATAACCAATTGTTTCTTCGAGGCCGGAGAGGTGCTGCCGCACGACAAGGGGGATTTCGAGGGCCGCCTGCGATCCGCCAAGAAAGAAGACAGCCGGCGCCTGCATCCGTTCGGCGCGGCCGGCCACGAACCAGCGTGGGGTGAGGGTCTGCTGGCCCTGCACGAACCAGCCGGTGGCGACACGGCCCCCCGTGCTTGTTTCGATGCGGTCGCGGGTCCACTCACCGGCGAGCTTCGTGTAGCGGAACGCCAGATCGGATTCGATGGTGACGATCGTGGCGCGGCGATCCTCGGTAATCGACGGGCTCTCACCGCCATGCTGCCACTCCCCGTGCGTGAGCGAGGCTCCGACGCGGAACCCCACGAACGGCGTGACGCCGCCGCCCAGCACGACATTGGCAAAGCGCGGCGGGTTTGACGGAGAAAAAATGCGCCGCGTCCGCAGCGGAGAGGTGTCGATGGCGGCGGCGCGGGCATCCCAGTGGATGCCGGAAACGGTCGCCTGGACCCCGTAGGGGTACACGGCACCGAGCAGCGTTGCACGCACGGTTCGTGCGCCCGGACGCTCGAGTGGCGGCAGCGGCGTGAAGAGGGACGACGGCTGAGCGATGGTCGCGTTCAGGTGGGGACGCAACGTCAGGTTCGCGAGACCGACTGGTGACGGAATCACCCCGGCGTCGACGCGCAGTCCGACAGGTCCGTGGCGCTCATATCGCACGGTGGCCATCCAGACCTGCCGGTTCCACGCTCCGCTGCCAAGGCGTTGCGCAAATGGCCGCGCGATCGCCTGGAACCCGCGTCCGAGTGCGGCCGACACCACGGCATCGACGGTGAGGCCTCGCACGCGGTTGCCGTCGAGATCAGAGGTCTCGTCGATCGCCGCGCTCGTCTCGATGGCGAAGATGGAGGGGCGGGCCTGCTGCGCCAGCGCAGGCGTCGCCGTCGTGGCCAGCAGGATCGTTGCAACACCAAGGGCGACCAGCAGCGGCGACTGTTTCACTGCTGGGGTACCGGCAGGACGAAATCCGCAGTGGCGGTGCGTCCGATCTCGACGCGCACGCGCTGCGTCGTGTCCCCGAGCCGCTCGTGCCACGCGGTGATCTCACGGTCTCCTGCGGGCACCGCGGGCAGTTCGAAACGGCCGTCCTCGGCAGGCACGGCGAACCAGGGATGATTGAACACCATCACCGTGGCGCTCATGTGCGAGTGAATGTCGCAGTACACCTTCACGACGCCTGGCTTGTCGAAGGTCACCTGCCGCGAGTGGCCGCGTGGATATCGCCCGAGATTGAAGCTCCTGACGCGCGACAGCGAGAAGACATTGTGGTAAATCGGGTCGTCATTGGGAAAATCCACAACGGAACCGATCGTGACGGCGACGACGCGCGGGACGAAGGTTTCGTCGCGCTGCCGGATTTCCACGTGCATGGGCTGTACAGCTCGTGCCGGTGCATCCTTGAGGTAGACCACGACATGGCGAAGCTCGGAGGTCGACGCAAGCGCGGCGATCGGCACGCTGCGGGTCGGATAGGCCGACGTGGCTCGGCGCGTCGTGACGGGTATACCGATCTCCACGCGTCCCCGGACCGTATTCGGCTGCTGCGCGGCCGGCTGCGCGCCGGTCAGTATCACGGCGGCAAGCCCGGCGGCGGCGACGAGTGAGGCGCGCAGGGCGCGAGGCATCATGGCCCTGCATTCTACGGTATCGTGGCCCATGCTCGGCGTGGTGCTGGCGATGACGCTCGCGGTGCAGGCCTCCTCCGATACACCAGGACGCGGTGTGTCGGAAGCGCTCGCGGTCGAGCGCGCGGCCGTCATCCACGACCTCCGGTATGTCCTCTCATTGGGCATCCCGACGGATCGGCGGCAGCCCGTCACCGGTCGGCTGATTGTGCGTTTCACGCTGGCCGCCCCGCACCGCGTCGTCCTCGACTTCGAGCAGTCGCGCGAGCACCTGCGCAGTGTGCGCATCGGTGCCGTCGACGTGCCGTTCACGTTCGAGAACGGGCACCTCATGATCGCCGCTGCCGCCACCCGTGCCGGCAGCAACGAGATCGCCATCGAGTTCATCGCCGGCGACGAGGCGCTGAACCGCGCCGACGACTTTCTCTACACCCTGTTTGTGCCAGCCCGGGCGCGGCTCACCTTCCCGCTGTTCGACCAGCCGGATCTCAAGGCCCGTTATGCGCTGACGCTGGAGGTTCCGCAGGAATGGGCGGTGGTGGCCAACGGCAGGGAAATGGCCCGCGCCACCGGGAACGCGGCATCGCCGGGAACTGCGCGCGTCGAGTTCGCCGAGACGCCGCCCTTGCCGAGCTATCTCTTCTCGTTTGTGGCCGGCCGGTTCTCGGTGGAGGTGGCGACGCGCAACGGGCGCGAGTTCCGGATGTTCCATCGCGAGACCGACGCTGCGCGCCTCGCGCGCAATCGCGACGTGCTCTTTGACGAGCACGCGGCGGCGCTGGCGTGGCTCGAGGCCTACACCGGTATTCCATACCCTTGGGGCAAGTTCGACTTCGTGATGATTCCCGCCTTTCAGTTCAGCGGGATGGAACATGCCGGGGCCATTCTCTATAACGCCAGCCTCTTTCTCGATGCGTCAGCGACCCAGCAGCAACAGCTCGATCGCGCCACCACGGTGGCGCACGAGACGGCGCACATGTGGTTCGGGAATCTGGTGACGATGGGGTGGTTCAGCGACGTCTGGATGAAAGAGGTCTTCGCCAATTTCATGGCCGGGAAGATCGTGAAACCCGGGTTTCCGCAGGTGAATCACGATCTCCGCTTCCTGCTCGCCAATTACCCGTCGGCGTATCAAATCGATCGCACGGCCGGAGCCAACCCGATCCGCCAGGGGCTCGCCAACCTCGACGAGGCCGGGCAGCTGTATGGCGCGATCATCTATCAGAAGGCGCCGATCGTCATGCGTCAGCTCGAGCAGTTGATGGGCGAGGGACCCTTCCGTGATGGCCTGCGGGAGTATCTGAAGACCTACGCCTTCGGAAACGCGTCGTGGCTCGATCTGGTTCGGATCCTCGATGCGAAGACGCCCCTGGACATCACCGCCTGGAGCCACGCCTGGGTCGAGGAGCGTGGACGGCCGGTGGTGTCGACCACACTGCACACCGGATCGCGCGGCATCTCCTCCCTGACGCTGACGACGACCGACCCGCTCGGTCGCAACCTGGTGTGGCCGCAGCGCCTGTCGGTGGTGCTCGGCTATGCGGATCGGATGGAGGCGCTGCCCGTCACCGTCGCTGGGCGCACGACTGCGCTTCGCCAGGCTATCGGAAAGCCCGCGCCGCTCTACGTGCTGCCAAACGGCGCCGGGCTCGGCTATGGCTTGTTCGTGCTCGACGCCACGAGCCGCGGCTATCTCATCGCGCACGTGGAAGACATCCCCGACCCGCTCACGCGCGGCAGTGCGTGGGTCACCCTATGGGACAACATGCTTGAGGGGCACGTGACGCCTGCCGCGTTCATCGATGCGGCTGTCCGTGCGGCGCCGCGCGAGTCGGACGAGCAGAACCGGCAGCGCATTCTCTCGTATCTGGTGCGCGGGTTCTGGCGCTACCTGCCGCAGGCGGAGCGCCTTCGGCGCGCGCCGGCTCTCGAGTTCATGCTGCGCGCCGGCCTCGCGAGCGCATCGACGAGCAGCCAGAAGGCGGCGTGGTTCAACGCGTTCCGCGATACCGTGCTCACCCCCGAAGGTGTGGCGTGGCTGCAGCGTGTCTGGAGCCGTGCGGAGGCGGTTCCAGGGCTGACCTTTGCCGAGTCCGACGAGATCGTGATGGCGCTGGAGCTGGCCGTGCGTGAGGCGCCCGGATGGGCGCGCACGCTCGAAGCGCAGCAGGCGCGGACCGAGAATCCGGACCGGCAGGCTCGCCTCGCCTTTGTGGCGCCGGCACTGTCGGCCGATCCGAACGTTCGCGCTCAGGCATTCGAGCGTTTCCGTCGCCTTGAAAACCGTCGCCGCGAGCCATGGGTGGTGGAGTCGCTCGCCTACCTGAATCACCCGCTGCGGGAGACGGACGGTCGGCGATTCCTGCGTCCAGGGCTTGAACTGCTCCGGGAGATCCAACAGACCGGCGACATCTTCTTTCCGACACGCTGGACGGAGGCGTTGCTGGGCGGACATCGCTCGCCGGAGGCCGCCGCGATCGTGCGCGAATTCCTGGCGAGCGAGCCACGGTATCCGGAGCGTCTCCGGTGGACGGTCCTCAGTTCAGCCGATGAGTTGTTTCGCGCTCAAGCTGAACGGTGATGTGCCTCTGTCCCTCCGGGGATTGCCGGGAGTGGTCACCAGGGTCCTGCGCCACCTTCCGAGCCGTGATGTGGGCACCGGCGTCACGCCGCCGGTGTGAGCCCGCCGCCCTGGCGCGCGAGCAACGCGCTGGCGCGGGCGAATGCCGCTTCAACGGAGGGCACCAGGTTCTCATCGCCCATGTGCCGATGAAACTCAGCACGTTCCATCATGCGGGCCGGCTGATCGCGCATCCCGCACAGTAGTAACGTCCGCCCGCTGTCATGCAGCACGTCGGCGAAGTGTTCCAGCGCGTGCAGCCCCGTGCCATCGATCGCGGTCATGTTGCGCAACCGCAGGACGACCACTGTGGGCAGCTCCGGCACGTGGCGCTCCATGTCCACCAGTTTGTCTGTCGCTCCAAAGAGGAACGGGCCGTGGATGCGATAGACCGCCACTCCGTCCGGAATCGGCTGGAGTTGGAGGCTGTGGGCGCGTCCGTGATCCACGTATTCAGGAGTCACCCGCGCGATGGTCGTGGTCGTCGTCACACGCCTGATGTACAGAAGTGCAGCGAGGATCATGCCGGCTTCGACGGCCACAGTGAGATCCGCGAAGACGGTCAGGACGAACGTGATGAGCCACACCGCGGCTTCCGCCGCCCCGAGTCTGATGATCGCAGGGATCTCCATCCATTCCCCCATGTCATACGACACGATGACGAGGATCCCGGCAAGGATCGCGAGCGGAATGTGTCGCGCCAGCGGAGCCGCAAACAGCAGGATCAGGAGCAAGGTGACCGCGTGCATGATCCCCGCGATCGGCGTCCGGGCGCCCGAGCGGATGTTGGTGGCCGTACGTGCGATGGCGCCGGTGGCCGGGAGTCCACCGAAGAGCGGAGACAGCACGTTCGCGATGCCCTGAGCCGTCAGCTCGACGTTTGGGTTGTGCCGATCCCCGGACATTCGATCGGCGACCACGGCGGAGAGGAGTGACTCAATCGCGCCGAGCATGGCGACAGTCAGGGCCGGCGACAGCAGCGTCAGAATCAGGTCCGGCCTGAATGTGGGCAGGTGAAAGGCAGGGAGTCCGCTCGGAACGCCCCCGAACCTTGTCCCGATCGTCTCAACGGGAAGGGCAATGGCCAATACGACGGCCGAACCCAGCAGGAGCACGATGATGCTGCCGGGAATACGCGGTGACATCCTCCGCAAGGCGAGGATCGTTATGACGGTGACCACGGCGAGTGCCGTGGCGACCCCGGATGCCGTTCCCGCGAAGGTCAGAAGTACCGTGGCGCGGCCGAGGAAGTCGCCAGGAATCTCGGGCGTCTGCAGACCAAAGAAGTCGCGAATCTGCGTGCTCGCGATCAGGACGCCGATGCCATTCGTGAATCCGATGACAACGGGCCGCGGAATGTATTTCACCGCCGTGCCAAGCCCTGTGAGGCCCAGGAGCACCAGAATGACGCCTGCCATCAGCGTGCACATGAACAGACCGTCCAGGCCATGGGTGGTGACGATGCCTGCGACAACGACGACGAACGCGCCGGTGGGGCCGCCAATCTGGGTTCGAGACCCGCCGAATGCGGAGATCGCAAAGCCTGCGACGACCGCGCAGTAGATCCCGTTCTGCGGCGGCACGCCTGACGCAATGGCAAACGCCATCGCGAGCGGGAGCGCTACGAGTCCGACGGTGAGACCTGCGACCAGATCCCCGAGGAAGGCATTGGCAGAGTAGCCGCCGCGCAGGCATTCGATGAGCTTGGGTGCTGGCAGTGTCGGATAGGCGATCCTGGCCATGTGAATGCGACTCTCGCTTCTCCCCGTGGGGGACTGGTGTCGATGGAGGGTGCGACCTCCCGTGACGGTCCAGTTCCCGGACCACAATCTGTTCATCCAGTTGATGCAGTTGAAGAACACGGTCCGGCAGATGAAAGGTCAGGAGGTGATCACGCACCTGGGCGGCGAGCACTACGACTGACGTGGACGTTTCAGTCGGAGTCGAACCCTGGGTTACCCGCCGGCATGCGCAGCCGATCACCGGGTCGGCATGGCACTTCGCGACCAGTTCGGGCTGACAAGCTCAATTCGCCAGATGGGGCCCCCTTGATACAAGGCCTGCTCCGCTTTCACGAATGTGGGCACGTCTCCCGCGAGGATCCAGACATGGGAATCGGGAGGCTGCTTGCCAACGAGCGGTGCCAGGAATCCCTGCATGCCGCCGATATCAATCTTCACGACATAGTGCGTCGCGAGACGGCTGCCGCCACCCGTCATGAAGGGTTCCGACCCGACGGACGTCGCCACCAGCGTGACGAGTCTGGGCTTCGGCGTCGCGGCCACAAACGACCATGTGCCCGGAGGTCCACCAGCCGGTGCGTTCTTCAGCAGCACCATGACCATACCGTTGGCAAGATCGGTGGGCAGCGTGAGATGGCTGCTCTCGACGCGGCTCTCTCCGTGGTCGTCCTGGTAATGCACCGTGATGTCGCCTCGACCGCTGAGCGTCATTTCCAGCGGCCGCGGAAAGGTGGGTCCCTTCTGAATCAGGTGATCACTCACCAGTCTGAATTCGCCGTGCTGTGAATACACGGCGGTTTCGTCGTGCAGGGAGCCGTCCTTGAATCGAAAGACCAGATGCGAGGTGACCTGGTCCCCACTGGCGACTTGCGAGAGATCGCCGTCGGCGATCGGCGCACCGTCAAGGGTCCGAAGCACGAGGAAGCCATGCACGATGCCCTCGGTGTGACGGACGGCCACCGGACTTCCGAACAGCGCCGCACAGCTGCCGAAGACTCCCACCGCACGAAGCAGCCAACCCATCGACCGGTTCTTGTTCATCCTCCCAGCATGTGGCCATTGCTGACGCCGGGATGTACGGTTGAGCACACTCGTCTGGGCTCCAGAAAGCGCCGGGCCCTCCGATTCGTGGGTGTACTCAGTGAGGCCGACGGCCGGTATCGAGCAACGCGCGGAAGATGAGCAGGTGGCCGGAGAGTGCTGCCAGCACCATCACCGCTGGCAGCCAGACGAAGGGTGTCCTCATCACAAACGTGTTCACGTGATCCGCGCCGAAGTAGAGCAGTCGCGGCGTTGACAGGACGCCGATGATGACGACGTTGAGAACCAGCGCGAGCCCGATCGTGTTCCATGCCGCCACGAGACGGCGCATGCCAGGGGATAGTGCCACGCCCTCGGCCTGACTGCGCCGCACGATGAGCGCGACGGCGATGGCCGTGATGCCGGTCACGATATCGAAATTGCGTCCCGAGTAGCTCATCTGGACAGGCATGACGCCGCGTTCGTAGAGCGCGTGCATGGCGAGCTCGAGTGGCAGCCGGAAGGCCTGGACGCCGATGAGCGCCCAGAGTGGTACGCCGACGGCGAGCCGGCGCCCGAATCGCGTCAGCGCAATTCGTATCGCCAGAATGACGATGCCCGCTAAGAGGAGGGCGAACGGCGGCGGCGTCCGTTCAACATCGAGCAGTGCGCCGCTCTGCGCTGCGGCCCACGTGCTGGCCATCCAGGCCGCGGCGGCCGCGATGGTGAGGCTGATCGCTCGACGGCGCGTTCCCGGCGGTTCGCCAAAGCGGTGTGCGCCGTATGCCACGCCGACCACGAGGGCGGCCACGAGCAGCACAGGGATCACGATAAAGGTCAGGACGGCCGGGTCGGTCATGGCCACAGATTTATACTCGACCCGGACGGCAAAGGCACCCATCAATGGAGACACCTCGCCGACGCAATTCCAGGGCAGGCTCGGGATTCCTATTCGTCGCCATGTGTGCGGCGATGGTGATGGTGCATGCCGTTGTTCTGGCACAGGCGCCGGCATCCGGTCCCGAGATGCACTCCCGCTGGTTCGAGGCCACCTTCGACGGGAGAAGCGCGCTCGCCATTGAAGCGGCGCGGGCTCTCGCCGATGCGATCGACGACGAGACGCTGCGCACCGAACCCATCACAGCGCGATTCCGCATGGCGCCATTCTTCGCGCTGACGCGATTTGGTCGCTGGCAGGACATGCTCGACGAGCCGGAACCGCCGCAGTTCAACCTCGTCGTGCGCGCCACCTGGCACTACGCTCGCGGACTGTCGTACGTGGCCACCGGGCAGACAGCGCGCGCCGACGGTGAGCTTGCCTGGCTGCGGATCCTGCTCCAGGACGAGGTGATGCAGCAGTCGCTGTCGGCTGTCAGCAGCGCCGGCGCGGTGCTGGCACCGGCGCCCGAAGTGCTGGCGGGGGAGATTGCCGCAGCCAGGAAGGAGTACGACGCGGCCATCGCACATCTCCGCACGGCCGTTCAGCTCGGGGACAGTCTCGGACCCACCGTGCCGCCTGAGTTTCCCTCTCCGCCGCGGCATACGCTCGGTGCGATTCTGATCGAGGCCGGACGTCCGGCGGATGCCGAGACGGTCTACCTGGAGGATCTGCAACGCAGCCGCGAGAACGGATGGGCGCTCTTTGGCCTGACCCAGGCACTGCGGGCGCAGGGCAGATCAGAGGACGCCGCGCTCAGCGAGGCGCGATTCACTGAGGCGTGGTCTCGCGCAGACGTCACATTGACGGCCTCGCGCATTGGGCGGTGACGGGCTTAGATTTCGACCTGGACGCCGAGCTCGACGACGCGTTCCGGCGGCAGGCGGAAGAACGCGGTTGCACGGACGGCGTTGCGCGCCATTCTCACGAAGAGCTTCTCGCGCCAGATAGCCATGCCGTGCCGCTCGGTCACGATGATCGTCTCGCGGCCGAGGAAGAACGTCACGTCCTCGACGTCCATGACCAGCCCCTTCCTGCGCGCCTGCACCAGCGCATCGGGCACGTTCGGATTCTGCATGAAGCCGTACTGGACGCGGACGTTGAACACATCGTGGCCGAGTGACACGACCTCGACCTGCTCGTCTTCGGGCACGTGGGGCACATGCGCCGTGCTCACCGTCAGCACCACGACGTACTGGTGGAGGACCTTGTTGTAGCGGAGGTTGTGGGCCAGAGCCGGCGGCGTGCCGCCGGGCTGGGCCGTCATGAACACGGACGTCCCGGATACGCGCAGCGGGGGGGTCGTGACAATCGCGTGCATGAAGTCTTCAAGTGGCGTGGAGCGCGCCGTCATGCGTTCGGCCATCAGCCGGCGTCCGGTCTTCCACGTCGTCATGATCGTGAACCCCATGACGCCCACGGCAATCGGCAGCCATCCGCCCTGCACCACTTTCAGCAGATTGGCGCCAAGGAACGCGCCGTCGACGGTCAGGAAGATCGCGGTCACGCAGAGGGCCGCGGGCAGCGGCCACTTCCACCGCTCCGTCATGATGACGTGCAGCAGCATGGCCGTGATGACCATCGTCATGGTCACGGCGATGCCATAGGCCGCGGCGAGCGCCCCGGAGGTCCGGAACCCGATGACGATCAGGATCGTGGACACCGCCAGTCCCCAGTTCACCTGCGGCACGTAGACCTGTCCCATCTCATGAGATGAGGTGTGCTGGATGTCGAGGCGCGGCGCGTATCCGAGCTGGATGGCCTGCCGTGTGAGGGAGAACGCCCCGGAGATGAGGGCCTGGGACGCGATGATGGCGGCCAGTGTGGAGATGATGACGAGCGGGATGAGCGCCCACGACGGCGCAAGCACGAAGAACGGCTGCGTCACGCCCATGGGGTGCGATAGCAGCAGCGCCCCCTGGCCGAAGTAGTTGATCATCAGCGCCGGAAGGACCAGCGCGAACCAGGCAAGCCGGATCGGCCGCTTGCCGAAGTGGCCCATGTCGGCGTAGAGCGCCTCCCCACCGGTGACTGCCAGCACGACTGCGCCGAGGACCGGAAAACCGTGCCAGCCGTTCGTTCGGAAGTAGTTGAAGGCGTGGATGGGATTGAGCGCGCCGAGCACTGCGGGTTCACGGGCAATCCCGGAAAAGCCCAGCACGGCAATCGCCACGAACCACACCACCATGACTGGTCCGAATAGCCGGCCGACCTTATGCGTGCCGAACTGCTGGATGACGAAGATGCCGACGATGATCGCCACCGACAGCGGCAGGATGTAGGGCTCGAACAGCGGCGTCGCGACGTTCAACCCTTCAATCGCGCCGAGCACGGTGATCGCCGGCGTGATCATGCCGTCGCCGTACAGCAGCGCCGCGCCGAAGATGCCCAGCAGCACGAGCGTGGCCTTGCCGCGCCTGGCCCGTTCGGGCAGAAGCGCCGTCAGCGCGAGGATGCCCCCCTCGCCCTGGTTGTCGGCCCTCATCACGACCACGATGTACTTGATGGAGACGACGATGATCAGCGCGTACAAGATCAGCGAGAGGATGCCCAGGACGTTTTCGTAGGTGGGCGGTATGGGATGCGAGCCGAAGAAGCACTCCCGAATCGTGTACAGCGGACTGGTGCCGATGTCTCCGTAGACGACTCCGACGGCGGTCAGCGTGAGCGGCAGGAGCGCGCTGTGTGTACTGTGCGTGGCTGAGGCCTTCATCCCAAACTCCAAGCGTAGCACGCTCAGGAGTGGGAACTTTCGTGGCTACAGTTATGTACGGTGGCCGTGCGCGTCAGTGATTGCGGCAGTACAACGACCGCGCGGTGAGAGCCTGGTGATTCAGCCCGGCGGCCTTGTCGAATAGCTTCAGGAGCTTCGGCAGCTCGGGCGAGAAGCGCCACTCATCTGCCCGACCGCCGATGGCGGCGAATCGACGGACGGTGCCATCCCACCAGGGTGTCAGCGGGCGCGCAATCGGTTCGATGACGAGAATCGCGATCCCGCGTTCGGCCGCCGCGAAGAGTCCATCTTCCACGCGCGCCCGCGCATCGTCAGGCAGTTCGTTCAGCACATAGGCGGACACGATTGCCGACCCCGGCCGGAGCAGTGCCGGATCCGATCCGTCCGACTGACCCCACCTGGCCACGTCGCCCGTGCGCGCATGGCCGGACAGGCCCAATCGGGCATAGGTCCAACGCGCTTCGTCGACGGCCCATGGGTGACGGTCGATGCCCGACACCGGCACGCCCCCCGCAGCCAGCGCCCACGCCGCTCCCGCCGTGCCCGTTCCGCAGCCGAGATCAAGGACAGAGGAGGGCGGTGGTTCTCCGGCGCCGAGTGACTCGACGATGTGGCGGGTGACATAGAGATGGAGCGGCGCGTAGAAGAGCGCGAAGGCCGCGCGCTTGCCTCGGCTGTCGAGCGTGGCGCCGCGCGCGACAGTGTGGCGCCGTTCGACGTACGCCGACGAGAGCGCGCGCAACGCGCGCGTGACCTCGGGCACGCGGAGATCGGCGAGGTGGCGTGATTCGAGCGCCGCCAGCCAGGCGGTCACGACGTCCGGCGACGGGTGATGCATCGTGCGGCGTCGCGATCTACTTCGCCGCTTCGCAGGGCTCCCCGTTCAGCACGGCAAGCAGGATCAGCGGGCGCCTGCCGCTGCGCGCGAACGAGTGCACCGTCCTGCGGGGCACCGAGATATAGGCGTTGGTGGCGAGGGCTACTTCGCGGCCGCCGAGGCGGACGGTGCCCTCCCCGCCAATCACGTAGTAGAGCGCATCGGCGGCATCGTAGAGCCGGTCCGGCAGGGGCGTGTTCAGTTGAATCATGGTCGTCCGCGTGTTGCCGCTGCATGAGAGCAGCGTTTCGCGCCGCGGCTGATTGCCGACGAAATTCTGCTCGAGCAAGTCAGGAACCACGACTGTCAGCGGCTCACCGGTCGGGCCGACGATCGCGGTGGGGGCAGGTGGCGGTGGAGGCGGCGGTGGTGGCGGTGGTGCGACGACGGGTTTGGGTGGCGCTGGATTGAGCGTGACATCGATCTCGGTCACCTGTCCGGCGC